>JAIDXU010000099.1 GCA_029058455.1 Paramuribaculum sp. | reverse complement strand
CTTTATATCAGTGATGAATCCTCCCCTAAAGATCGCTGGGAGAAGATCTCCAAGCAATTCGGCAAAACTCATATCAGATTGAGCAAGTCAGCTATAGAAGAGGTGAAGAATGGTTATGGGTTTACTGCCATCCCTACCTATCTGTTTTTTGATAAGGATGGCAAGCTGAGCTATTCGGTAACCGGTTTCCCGGGCGAAGCAAAATTTATCGAGGAATTGAAGAAGATAACTTTACCAAACCCCTGAGTTACATTTTAAGCGACTCGCAGGATTATCTGTTTTCGGAGGAAGTGGAGATTTTGTTGGCAAAATGATTGGTTTTCTCGGGTAGAATGGTTATTTTTGCAGCCTAAAATGTTTTTAACCGTATAAATTTAGTGAGTTATGAAGAAATTTCTTTTACCTTTTATGTTTATGGCCTGTCTCCTGATGGTGTCATGTAGTAATGAGGATACTCCTGAGAACAAAGTTTTATTTGAAACTGTGGAATGCTCCTCTCCCGCCAACATATTGTTAGACTATTATTCTCCCGATCCTCATTGTGTACCGCCGATGTATTGGATTTCAGTTAACAATCAGGAGAGTGAACTGATTATCAAATGCACTACCGCTTCAGATATTGTGGTTGATTTACTTAAGGACTTTAATGAGGAGAATGTAAATAACCTTCCCGTTCCGGTAGCTGAAGGTGAATGGTCGCTTGAAAAGATCGATTCAAATACATTGAAGTTTAAATTTAATAAGGTCAACGTAACAGAATCGACCCCCGAGGTTTGCAATTATCAGTTTGATGTTAAAGCGCCTGCCGACAATGCTTCCACATCATTCTATATCACAAGATATATGAAAGTAGAAGAGTCTCTTGAAAGATAAATAGAATCTGACCTTTATAGATTACGCCCCCGCAAGACAGATGAGCTTGCGGGGGCGCAGTTTGTTTATATCAGAAATTTATTTTCAGAATTTGAAGCCGAGACTGAGCACAATGCTCGAATCATTGTCTTTGACCTCCGACCAGTTTACATCGGTGTAGTCGTTGGTGGTGTAAGGCTGGTAGTCGCTTGAACGGTGACGGTAAACGTAGGCGGCATCGATATAGAATGAATTATATTTGTAGCCTACGCCGGCGGTGATGTGAGATGTGGCGCGGCTCATGGTGAATGAGGGCATTGTGCCGCAATCCTCCGGACCTTCGGTATAGATAGTGTTCTGACCAGAAAGTGCATATTCGGTGGTGGGGGTTGATTCATAATTGAAGCCGGCTCTCACGCTCCAGCGGGGAGTGATGCGGTATTCGGTGCCGACCCTAAAGATGTTTGAGCTCTGATAGTAGTTTTTCACGTCAGAGTTCATATAGATGTAAGGATCGTTGTTAGCGGTGCGGATTGAGATGTTTTGGTTGGGGCGGTATTCATAGTCGGCCGAAAGAATAAATCTTCCGCCAAGCACGGTTGCCGCCGAGAACATCATTCTCCACGGTGTGCGCATTTTCCAGTCAATCTCATAGTTCCATCCGTCGTTGGTCTCGGCAGTCTGATTTTTATAGCCGGTGGAGTAGTTGTAGTTAACCTGAGCCCATGACTGCTGGGTGAGGTTATAGTAGGTGGGGGTATGAACGGCAAAACCGAGTCGCAGTTCGGGAACAGGCTTGACAATCACACCGATTTTGTAGTTGAATCCTGTGCCGGTGATATGTTTCCACGAGTCCATGCCATATTGAGCCGCGCCGGTCACGGCACCGGTTGCCTCATAGTTGGGTATGAGAGCATTGTCGATAGCTTCGTCATAGTAGGTGGCGGCGGTGTAGTTGATGTCGGTAATGCCGAATCCCATGCCCCAGTAGACTATATCGAGGAAGTTGCCGCCGAAGTTAATGGCATATTCGTCGGTGTAGCCCTGCTCCTGCACGCTATAGAGAGCGTCACCCTGAGAGATGCCGTCTTGCCACAATCCTTTGTAACGCGGATTGGCTTCGTTGTTGATGAAGTTGCCGTTGGCATCGGTTTCGGGATTGATGAGATAGGAATTATAGGCAAGTATGCTCATCCAGGGTGCGGGGCCGTCGATATATGGATTATATTTATTGCCCCCCGAGGCAAGTTCGCTTTGGTTGAAGCCGGGATAATTATTCTCAGGATTGGCCGAGGTCACGCCGGCGATATAGTTGGAATAAGATCCGTTGATGGCACCGAAGCTGCCGCTGAAACGGCGGTTGAATGACGCGGCTCTCGTATATGTGGCACCGAACTGAAAGTAGGGCATCACATCGGAGCCGGTATATAGGGCACCCACATAGCCGAAGTTGTTGCAATTGAATTTGGTCATGTGGTCGGTCTGCTTATAGCCCATGTCGTTGGTGGTTGAGCCGAGAAGATCGAGAGCTACGGTCACACCGATTTCGCTTGACCGGTAAACGCCTATGCCGGCGGGGTTCTGGTTGAGAGTTGAGAGGTCGGCACCCAAGGCTCCGAATGCGCCGCCCATCGACATAAATCGAGCGGTGCCGCGGAAGTCGTTGCGCGAGAGGGTGAAGGCGTCAACTGCTGACTGTGCCATTACAT
>JAIDXU010000098.1 GCA_029058455.1 Paramuribaculum sp. | reverse complement strand
TTTCAACCGATTTGCATTCGTCTGGCCACGGGTCAGGGTAATCCAGTGCATTTCCTCGAGTGTGAGCGTGCGGCCATATTGCAGGTCGGTGTCATAACCGCCGGCCACAAACACCGTGTTGGTGTCGATATCTTTGCCGATAACATACCACGGACCGCCGCTCAGACCGAGACCTTTGCGCTGGCCGATGGTGTGAAACCAATATCCTTTGTGTTTGCCGAGTATCTTGCCGGTGGCCACATCTACAATCGCGCCCTCTTTCACTCCGAGATGGCGGGCAATGAAGTCGTTATAGTTGATGTTGCCTAAGAAACATATTCCCTGACTGTCACGTCGGTAGGCGTTGGGCATTGATGTCTCGATAGCTATTTCCCTGACCCGGCTTTTGGGCATGTCGCCGATCGGAAAGATAACGTGACTGAGCTGTGAATATGAAATCCGGGCAAGAAAATCGGTCTGATCCTTAACCGGATCGACGGCGGTGCCGAGCCATACCGTTCCGTCAGGGTCGGTGATTGTGGTGGCATAATGACCGGTGGCCGTCTTGTCAAACTCATGACCCCAACGCTGCTCAAAGAAACCGAATTTTATCATGCGGTTGCACATAATATCGGGGTTGGGGGTAAGGCCGGCCTTGACGGTGCGCAGGGCATAGTCCATCACATTATCCCAATATTCGCGGTGGAGCGACACAACTTCAAACGGCAGATGATAGCGGTTTGCGATAAACCGGCACATCTCTATATCTTCCTCGGCCGAACAATCTCCCTCGTCGTTATCAAGACCTATGCGGATATAGAACAGGTGGAGATCATGACCCTGCTCCAGCAGCTGATGTACGGTGACAGCGCTGTCGACACCTCCTGAAATCAATACGGCAATTTTCATCAGACCTCTTCCAGAGCCTCCTCCTCGTTGTGGCCTCTAACGTTGATGATATATAGAGATATGAAATAGTCAAGCGATATTTTACCCGGTCCCGCCAACAGCATAAACAGGTAGATGCCGATAAACATTATCGGCAGATAGCCGGGCTGCGTGGAGTCGATATAGTAGAACGGTGTGCGGGGGAGCAGGTCGTGAACTATATAGTATTCGGCAAACACCATCGTAATGATGGGTGGAATGGTTGACAGTCGCGTGAGAAATCCGACCATGATAAAAAGCGAGCATATCAGCTCGATGCATATCATCAATATGAGGCATGTTTCCGAATCAAGACCTATGACTGTGGGAAAATCGGCTTTCATCTGCTGGAAGTTGACAAGATGACGTATGCCGAACTGCATGAACATTATCCCGACAAAAAGTCTCATGAACAGACGGGCGAGATTGGAATAGGTGTAGCCGGTGGTGCGCAGATAGATATTGGCTATCAGGTCGGACAGTTTTTTCATTTTCAGATCGAGTTGAGGAAATTGACAAGAGCTTCGAGAGTCACGTTTTTGGCAGCTATACGGTGCTGGTTGTCGATGAGATAGAACGACGGAATAGCTCTGATGTCATAAAGATCGTAGGCATCGGGCGCGGCGGCTACAGTCCATGTCTTGGGATAGGATTCCGCTTCCTTGCGCCAAAGGTCGGTGGCGTCGTCGGGAGTTATGGCCACAATTTTCAGCACCCCGTTTTTGATCAGCTCGTTGGCGGCGGGGTTGGCGTTGAGTCTCGCTCTGGCCATGCGGCAGTCGCCACATTCGGGGTCGTTGAAATAAACCACGAGAATTTTGGCGGAGTCGTTGTCAAGATTGCTTTTAACCCCTTCGCGGGTAATGTAGGGGAGTGACGGAGCGGGGCTGCCGGGAGTATTTGTTGACAAAATGTCAGCTTGTCTGGCATATCTAAGTTTGTTGGCCTTAGAGATTTTTTTGTTTTGAGCCACAGCCTTGACAAAGGGGAGATAGGCCTCGTCGCTTAACAGCGCAGCTGTGTCGCTATACATGTAGTTTTCGGCCAGCTCGGTCATATATAGCAGACCGTCAGGGTTTTTCTCTAATTTTTTGAGCAGGTTGTCGAGCGATGCAAGAGTCTTTTCGCGGGGTGCGTGACGCAAAAACACCACATAGTCGGCAAAGGCCGATTCAAGACGGGATTTTGATGAGAACACTGTGTTGAAATCGCAGCGATCCCAAAAGTGGTCAACAAGATAGCCTGTGCGGTCCTGAAGGGTGACAAGCTCTTCAGGAATTTCCGGATAGGGAAACAGACGCTCGGTAGTTTGGGCGCGTGAGATGAGGGAAATCACGGTTAACAGGCTGAAAATAAGAATGGTTCGTAGTTTCATAGTTGATTGATTGAGGAGATTGACCGGCAGAAATCGAAATGTTGTGCCGTAATGTTAACTTATATGATGAGATTGGCATGGAATTTGCCACAACAAAGGTAGAAATTTTAATTCAACTAATCAAATTCGGGGTGTTAAAAACTCTTTTTAAAGAAAAGCAAACCTTATTGGCGCCACTGTTGTTAATAAGGAAAAACAACCGATATAAACTTATTCAATCTAATATATG
>JAIDXU010000097.1 GCA_029058455.1 Paramuribaculum sp. | reverse complement strand
CAATATGTATGCCAATCCTCTAAAAAACAAATTGCAAGCAAACGGTAAATGCGAATCCCGCTGATTCCCATAATTTTAGTAATTGCTTTATGCGCCGGTAGCGATTTCTTAATTTATAAATCGCTCTCCCGTTTTAAAAACAAACTCTGGAAATATCTCCACCTTGTTTTAGCGGCTCTGTTATATATTCTCCTCATCGTGGCATTGGCTCTTCCCCGCAAGGAAGGTGATAACAATGACCTGCTCAGAGTGATGTGGATGTTGTTTACATTCTTCTCATTCTATGCGCCCAAATTTATCTACATCATTTTCAGTCTGCTTGCACGGCTTCCGCGACTGTGGCATCATCGTGACATAAAATGGTTAAGAGTTGGCGGAGCGATATTGGGAGTGGTAATATTTTTTGCCATGTGGTGGGGTGCGCTCATCAACCGTTATGATATTCAGGTGAGAGAGGTTACAATCGAAATTCCTGACCTTCCGCAGGCGCTTGACGGATACACCATCGCCCAATTCTCTGATCTCCATACCGGCACATTCGGCACAGACACTGCATTTACATCGAAATTGGTTGATCATATCAACTCGTTAGAAGCCGACATGATTGTCTTTACAGGCGACATAGTAAACCGCAAGACCGACGAAATAAAACCTCACACAGCACCATTATCTCGTCTCCACGCTCGCGACGGCGTTATCTCTATTCTCGGAAACCATGACTACGGTGACTATTACGCCTGGCCTGACGACAACGCAAAGCGCGCAAACCTATCGCAGCTTATAGACATAAACCGTGAGATGGGTTGGAATATGCTCAACAATGCGTCTCACACAATTCATGCTGCCAACGATTCCAGCGCCATGCTATCGATAATTGGTGTTGAAAATATCGGTGATTATCCTTTCCCCGTTTATGGAGATCTTGACCAAGCCATGAACGGCGTAGATGATAAATCTGTCAAGATTCTGCTGACACATAATCCTGCCCACTGGGTCAACGACATTGCCGGTCACGACATCGATATTCCTCTCACTATGTCAGGCCACACCCATGCAATGCAGATCGAAGTGGCCGGATTGTCACCGGCGGTATTCCGCTATCCGACATGGGGCGGACTCTATACCGACAAATCTAATCCTGACAAACATCTATATGTCAACATTGGCGCAGGCACTGTTGGATTCCCTATGCGTATAGGTGCCACCCCCGAAATAACTCTTTTCACTCTTCGCGCCAAACCTCATTCCGAACTTTAAATTATCAAACTAAACCTTTGATAAAAAAATATCAGAACCTCTCCTCTAAACCAATTCTCATCTACTGTCAACCATGTTAAGAGAATATGCAACTATCATAAGTCATGAGATGGATCTCGGTCCCCGTCAGGCCTCGGCCGTGGTCAAACTTTTGTCGGATGGTGCAACCGTACCTTTTATAGCCCGTTATAGAAAAGAAGCCACCGGATCTCTCAACGAAGTCGTTGTTAGAAATATTCAGAAACGACTACTCGCTCTGTCGCTGCTCGACAGCAAGAAAGCTACCGTAATAGCAGCTATCGAAGCGGCCGGCGATATGACCGATAAACTGAGAGAGCGCATTGAGAATTGCTATGATCCCGTGGAGCTCGAGGATATTTACATGCCCTATCGTCCGCGACGCAAAACCCGTGCCACCCAGGCGCGTGAACGCGGACTTGAGCCTCTGGCCAAAATGATAATGACTCAGGAGCTTGATGACGTTAACAAGATAGCCCGGAAATATATTACCAAAAGCTCAAAAAAAGTCGATCCCGAACTTGTAGTGCCGACTGTCGACGCCGCTATTTCGGGGGCTTCAGACATTATTGCCGAATGGGTCAGCGATTCAGAGAAAGCTCGCAATCTCGTAAGGTCACGTTTTCAGCGTGTGGCAATGATTGTAAGCAAAGGTATCAATACCGATAGCGAGGAGGCTCAGAAATATAAAGACTATTTCAATTTTTCGGAGCTTCTGCGTCTCTGCCCCTCTCACCGTTACATGGCGATGAGACGTGGCGAACAGGAGGGATTCCTGAAAATTGATATAACAATCGGGGAGGATGACAAGAATATTTCCGACCGACTCTGCCGCATGTTTGTGAAACATGATGCCACACCCGAATGTAGCGAGATAGTTTCGCGCGCGGTGAAAGATTCATATAAACGTCTCATCCGCCCGTCGATAGTCAATGAAATGGCTTCAGCTGCCAAAGAGCGCAGTGATGCCGCCGCCATTGCC
>JAIDXU010000096.1 GCA_029058455.1 Paramuribaculum sp. | reverse complement strand
TTTCACGACACTGCCCTACTGCTTCTTACCAATCAAACCTGACGTCATGTTTTTTAGCTTTAGGGAAACAATGTTTAAAAAATTTTAAGAGACTGATTGGCCTAATTTTTGTAACTTTGCAAATAAATATGCGCAATCTCCGCGCATATGCTCTTTAGTTTAGAATATTAATAGCATTACTCCCAATAATATGACTAATCATTTTTCTAAAAAGATACTTCCTTTTCTGGGTGCAGCTTCGATTGCCCTGACTGCCTTCGGACAGAATCAGGTGCCATCACTTAGCAAGATCTGCCCGGCAGGACAAATCATCCTTGAACAGAGATCGCGCATGATGCCCTCTCGTTCGAGCGAGATGCCCGACACTTTCACCACTCTCATTGAACTTAAAGACCCCTCGGTGCTTGAGCAAATCGAGAAATCGGGTTCGCGACTTCTCACTCAGTTCGGATCGTTTGTAATTGTCAACATGCCTATTTCCGAGGCTATCAATATCTCGGCTCTCCCAGAAGTCAAATCTATGGATTTCGGCACTCAACTCGAGCCCGCCATGTGGCTCGCCCGTAATGATACCGGTGTCAACTCGGTTCATTCAGGTTCTGCCGTCTCATCATACGATCCTGTGCCCTATACCGGCAAAGGAGTTCTGGCCGGCGTCTATGACACCGGTTTCGACCTCAACCACATCAACTTCAAGGATCAGGATGGCAAGCTGCGTATCAAGCGTATGCACCTTTTCAGCTCAGGCGCCACTCCCCGCACTCTGTCAACCGAGCGTCAGATCCTTCAGCAGGGCACTGATCGTGAAAACCAAACCCACGGCACCCATGTTCTTGGCATGTTGGCCGGCAGCTACAGAGGTGAAACCGGCGGTAGCGAAATGTTTAATTACATTAACACTGCCCGCCGCAAGACAACCACAAAAAATAACCCTTATTATGGCGTTGCATACGAGAGCACACTTTATCTCGGTGCCGGCAACAACTATACCTCCGAAATGCTCTATACTATCCAGAAAGTTATCGAGCAGGGTAAGCGTGACGACATGCCGGTAGTATTCAACCTCTCTTTCGGTTCCAATACAGGCCCGCACGACGGCACCACCTCTTTCGGACGTGCAATCTCCGAGCTATCGAAAGATGCCATCATTCTCATCTCCGCAGGTAACGAGGGCGCGACCCAAAGCGCGCTTAGATATGAATTTACCGATAACAAAGAGGTGATGAAAACCTTTGTCGAACTTCCCGCAAGTACAAGTAAAATCAACAAGGCTTTTCAGATTTGGTCAGACTCAAACAAATCCTTTGAGATCAAGCTTTCGATAGTTGACCGCAATACCGGCGAAACGCGCTATTCCCTCCGCTCCTATGACCGTAACTATTTCGGCATGTGCGACAAGTCTTATTCGGGCAACAGCAATTTCGACGGCTTTGAGAAACCTGAAGCATGGGACAATAACTTCAGCGGCTATTCAATCGTGCAGACACAGACTTCGGAAGACAACAACCGCTTCTACACTCAGATAACCCTGATGGAATTTCTTTCAAAAGCCGATAATAAAGATATTGCATTGGCTATTGAGGTGACCGGTCACAAGGATCAGAAAATCTTTGTTTACGGTGATTCACAGTTCACCTACACCGCCAACAATCTTGAAGGATGGACCGACGGTACAAACAACGGCACTATCAGCGACCTTTGCTGCTCGCCCGGTTGTATTTCAGTAGGAGCCTATACTACAGCCGCATGGTTCTGGAGCATGACCGACAACAGCATTATGGGCTATAACGGTCTTGAGACCAAAGCAATTTCCGACTATTCAAGCTTTGGTGAGCTTGTCGATGGCCGTACACTCCCGTTTATTGCCGCTCCGGGCACAACCATTGTTTCCTCCTATAGCTCATATTATGTAAAAAACAATCCCAACACCAAAATCTGCGCTAAGGTAACCGACAGCGACGGCAATATCCACAACTACTCTATTTCCCAAGGAACTTCGATGGCAGCCCCCTTTGCTGCAGGTGTAGTTGCTCTTTGGCTCGAAGCTGATCCCACCCTTACTGTTGATGATGTCAAGGACATAATGAC
>JAIDXU010000095.1 GCA_029058455.1 Paramuribaculum sp. | reverse complement strand
TTGTCAATTATTTTGTTTTGAGTAGCGATGCGCTCGTCAATGTATGCTAATAGAACTGCGATCTTTTTTTGTTCAGTTATGGATGGTATATGAACTTTTATTTTTCTTACCTCGTTAGCTGAAATTTCTTGAAAAGTCGAACCACAAGAGTTTCTTAAAAGATCTTTCCTTTTTGTTTGTATAAGATAATATAAGAATTCTGTGAAAGTATCTGGTTTAGGAATTAAAGATTGAAAACCCTGATTAGTCGTACACTCAATAGTATTAATTGAGCATTCCCCAATAGTAGCCCTTGAGCTTAGTAGTATCGAAGATTTTGGTAATAATTTTGCGCTTGAACTATCTAATCCTTTTTTACTAATTTGACGTATGCTGTTAGTTACATACTTTTGTTTTCCAATCTCAGAAGGAGTAAACCATTGAATATTACCATTCCATAATTCATTATTGGTTGTATCGGGAGTTCCACCACCTACGACAGTGCATATATCTCCCACAGATGTCTGTATCCATTCATCGGTAAAGCCGGGAAAGCGCAAAGGTGGAACATTAAGGGTCTTGCGGTCTTTTTCTTGTGCCATGAGGATTTTTCTTTGGTGGATTATTCAACGATTCCAAGTTCACGGAGATAACCTTCGATTTCTTTGTCGAGGTCTGTTCGTTTGGCTTCCAATTCTTTGATTTCAGCCATTACAGCCTTGATGTCGATGGGCTCTTCTTCCTCAAACGTATCAACATAGCGGGGAATGTTGAGATTGTAGTCGTTGTCAGCAATCTCTTGGAGAGTGGCGCAATGGCTATATTTCTCAATCTCCTTACGGTCGCGATAGGTCTCGACAATCTTGCGTATATGTTCTTCACGGAGCTTGTTTTGTGTCTTAACTTTCTCAAACTCCTTGCTGGCATCAATGAAGAGAATATTATCGTCTTCCTTACGACATTTCTTCATCACGAGGATGCAGGTGGGTATAGATGTCCCGTAAAAGATGTTTGCCGGAAGTCCTATAACCGCATCTATATAATTCTTCTTCTCAATGAGAAAACGGCGAATTGTTCCTTCGGCATTTCCACGGAAAAGCACGCCATGAGGAGCTACACAAGCCATTGTTCCACCATCATTGAGGTGATAAATCATGTGGAGGATAAAAGCATAGTCGGCTGTTTTGCGAGGGGCCAAACGCCCGGCTTTGCTGAATCGGTCATCATTGTTGAATTTTTCAGCTGCACTCCATTCGGCTGAGAACGGAGGATTTGCCACAACTGCGTCAAACTGTTTATCACCGAAAGCATCAGCCTCAAGAGTATCACCGTTCTCAATCTTGAAATTGCTGAACTTTATGCCATGAAGCAACATATTCATTCGGGCAAGATTGTAGGTAGTGGGATTCTTCTCTTGACCGAATATCTCAACAGCATTACCTATGTTTGCTGCACGGATGAGCAAAGAGCCTGAGCCACAAGTCGGGTCATAAACGTTGCGCAAACGGCTATGTCCAAGCGTAACAATCTCAGCGAGAATGCGGCTCACCTCTTGCGGTGTATAGAACTCACCGGCTTTCTTTCCTGCTCCGGCAGCAAACTGCGAAATCATATACTCGTATGCGTCGCCGAGTATGTCAATCTGCGTTGCCTCGTCTGCACCGAAGTCAATGCCATTAAGAGCTGTTAGGACACTGCTGATAAGATTATTCTTATCGTCAGCAGTCTTGCCCAGCTTAGGCGATGCCAAATCAATATCGGAGAAAAGACCGCCGAAATCTTCCTCGCTCTCCTGACCGAGAGTGCTATCTTCAATTCGTTTCAACGAACGCTCAAGTTGCGGAAGAATATTCTCCTTGCGGTTGATACGGTCTATGATTGAAGTAAACAAGTATTGAGGTTCAACGAAATAACCGATATTTTCAAGGCACTGCTTCTTAACTTCTTCTTGAAGTTCAATGGCTTCTTCCTCCTGACTTTCCCAAAGCTGCTTGAAAGTTATTTCATCATTTTCAAGTTCTTTGTGGGCATTCTTCTCAATCTTTTCAGAAAGATACTTGTAAAAGATGAATCCAAGAGAAAAATACATAAATTCGTTGGGTGACATA
>JAIDXU010000094.1 GCA_029058455.1 Paramuribaculum sp. | reverse complement strand
GAAGAAACTGTTATTGGTGTTGCTTGTCGATTCGAGGGAATTATTGTGACGCAAGAATCCGGTACTGAGAAAATCATTGGCGCCTATCGATACCGACGGCCACCATTTATCCTCATGTAATGGAGTGAACTTGAGCGTAAAATAACGGTCCTTACGGTTATATCCCGGCTTATCATTGGGATAATCGGTTTCACTAATCTTAAAAAGGGTCATCACATAGCCTATTTCCATCCATCTAAACGGAGTGATAGACAGATACATGTCTCCGGTATTATATTTCTTGTCACCATCATACCATGAGCGACTGTCGGGAGTCATGTGACCATTGAGATAATGCACACCTATGCGGGCTTGACCGGCTGAATCCATTTCGGCGGTAGGTACGTTTATCAGACCGGTCATTCCGCAATACTGCTGGGCGTTGAGGCTGAGCGACGCAAGTATTACAATCGCCAACGAGGTAATAAAATGTTTCATTTCTTATCCTCCTTTTCTTTTCGGTCATCACCGTCGGTATAGATAAAGTCGGGAGCCATAGTATCGGGACCCCACGGATTGATGTCACGGCTAAACCATCCCTGACGGGCATTTTGCTCCGGATCGGTGGAATACTGACGGGTGGAATAAGGGCTTCCGTCGTTTCGGTAGTCAATCTGGAAGTTAGAGGCGGGTCGGAAGTTCACCTTACGACGCTTTGACTTATAGGGAGGAAGCATAACTGTGATTCTGAATCCGGCATTTTCCTTCGCCTGACTGCTGTAGGAGGCAAACAGACCGACGGTGGTGTGTTTAAAATGTCTCATCGCTTCGATCTCCGCGCCATAGTCGCCGTAAACATATCGGCCGCCACGCACATTTATCTGGGTTGTCCACGGAGCGATCCAGAACTGCGGACCTACGAGAAAAGTAAGCTTCTCAGGTGTTGACGCTGCCCATGAGTCAGAAAAAGCAAAGAAACAATAACCTGTCAAACCGACCTCGCCCTGAAAAGCGAGCCATTTGTTGGCTATAAACATTGACTTGACATCGAGGCCATAACGATTGTAGGAAAACTGACCTCCGCTGAATTTAAAGCGCCAGCGGTTGCCAACACCAATCTGTTTCGCTATCGAGGCCACACCGATACGCACGTCACCGTATGAGTTGCCGAACTGGTTGATTACCGGAACAAGCACCTGCGCTCCCAGCTCCCAGTCATGACCCATATTCCATTTCACACCGGGAGTGAGATTAACAACAAAGTCAAATACCCTGCCGTTGAAAAACACATCTCGGTATTTCAGCTCAACACCCATAAAGATGTCAACATCCCCCGGGCGTGATTGTGATTCTGCATAGAATGGCACGGATAGAACCACCGCGACCAACAAAGCCAGCAGCCTTGTTTTTTTCATAAATAAATAATATGTGTGACGTCTTGGAAATTACTTCAAGACCGGAACGGGTAAAAAACCGCTTTTATTCCCGGCTTAAAGACCGCGCAAAATTATAAAAATTTCATGAATTACACAAAATGCTGAAATAGTGGCTCATGAAAAGTGAATTTGCGCAAGTGAATAAGATGATGTAATTTTGTAATTCAATTTATCCCCGATATTGATATGACCAACGATGTTATAAGATTGCTGCCCGATTCCGTGGCCAATCAGATTGCCGCCGGAGAGGTGATTCAACGCCCCGCTTCGGTGATCAAGGAACTGGTTGAGAACTCGGTTGATGCCGGTGCCGACAGCATCGAAATAATACTTACCGACGCAGGGCGCACTCTCATTCAGGTGATTGACAACGGTTGCGGCATGAGCGACACTGATGCCAGAATGGCCTTTGAGCGTCACGCCACTTCTAAAATCAAGAAAGCCGACGATCTTTTCGCACTATCCACCATGGGTTTTCGCGGAGAGGCTTTAGCCTCGATAGCTGCAGTGGCTCAGGTCGATCTGCGCACCATGCGCAAAGGGGAAGCCATGGGCACACGTATTATTATCAACGGGTCTGTGGTGGAGAGTCAGGAGCCGGCGGCCTGCACACCCGGAAGTAACATGATGGTCAGGAATCTGTTTTTCAATGTTCCGGCAAGAAGAAAATTTCTGAAAAAAGATTCGGTGGAGTTAAGCAATATCCTGCGTGAATTCGAGCGTCTCGCTCTTGTAAATCCGGCGGTGGAACTGAGCATAAGCCACAACGGCACTACCCTTCATCGCCTCATGAAAGCCCCCACCAAACGCCGCATAGCAGATCTGTTCGGCAAAACTCTCGAGCAACAGCTCATTCCGGTCGAGACCGATACATCTATCGTCAGAATATCAGGCTTCATAGGGCTCCCTCAATATGCGCGCAAGCGCAATCAGCTGCAATATCTGTTTGTCAACGGCCGCAACATGCGTCATCCTTACTTTCATAAGGCTATTATGTCATGTTACGAACAACTCCTTCCGGCCGATGTTCAGCCCAATTATTTTATTGACTTTCATGTCGACCCGGCAACTATCGACGTAAATATCCACCCCACCAAAAACGAAATAAAGTTTGAAAACGAGGGGGGTATATGGCAGATACTGGTAGCGGCCGTAAAAGAGAGTCTCGGGCGCTTTAACGCTTCAGGAGCAATTGATTTCGACATGGCCGACGCTCCCGAAATACCGGTATTCGGCTCAGGACTGACAGAAGCTACATCCGATGCCCCCGATCTGGAAATCGATCCCGACTATAACCCCTTTGCTCAGAACAACAGTTCATATAACCCTGTGAGTGAACCGCGGGCGGCCTCTTCATCCTACAACCCCACAGCCTCATCAAATATTCGGCCCCATCGTCTCAGTTCAATCAACACAACCGACTGGGAAAAGCTCTATGATGACTTCACCAGCCGCCGCGACAATGACACTCCCGACACCCTACCGGTAATCGACATCCCTTCATCTCCCGACAATGCGGTGATTGAATCCTCGGCCTGCCCCTACATCAATATCAAAGGCAAATATATCGTTTCGGCAGCCAAATCTGGCATAATGATAGTTGACCGCCACAGGGCGCATCTCAGGGTGCTTTACGATAAATTTCTCGATCTCTACAGCCGCAAGGCTTTCAGCAGTCAGCAGGTTTTGTTTCCCGAAGTTATTGAGCTCAACCCGTCGATGAGTCAGGTGATGCGCAGCATTGCCGACGAACTCGCCATAATGGGCTTCGAGATAAGTTTTCTGGGAGGCAATTCATGGACAATCAACGGCATACCGTCGGTTATATCCGACAGTAATCCACGCTCATTGCTTCTCAACATACTTGAAAACACCGCCGACAACAACCCGCAACCCACATCCCTGCCACTTGCTCACAAAGTCGCGCTAGCAATGGCCGAAGCGGCGGCTGTCACGGCTTCTCAACCCGTAACGCCCGAAGAGATGACCGGACTGATGAGCGACCTGCTCAAACTCTCCTCTCCCGATTTCACGCCTGACGGACGACCGGTAATTACCATTATCACCACCGATGAAATAGCTTCACGGCTTAAATAATATCTCCACAAACTATCCGGCAAGCGGAGGCTTGATTGAGATTTTTTTGCAGTTATAAGAATAAATCGCTAATTTTGCGGTTGTGATAAACATTGCCCTACATATTAAATATCTGCTGCTGAATCATGACTGTGTCATAATTCCGGGCTGGGGTGCGCTCATAGCCCACCGCTTGCCGGCGCGTATTGATCTGACCAGCAACATGATCTATCCTCCGAGCAGAGTGGTGGTGTTTAATTCATCCATAACCCACAACGACGGTTTGCTGGCAAATGCGCTATCACGTCGCGAGGCAATGAGCTATGAAGCAGCCTGCAATGCCATATCGGTATATGTGGCGGCAATGCGCTCCCAGCTAGACAAAACCGGATTATTACGTCTTGAGCGTGTGGGTGATTTCAGACTCACTCCCGACCACACTATCGTGTTTGAGCCGGCAATCGACAATATTGTAGCCGCCCGGTTTACAGGTTTACCGGCCGTGGATCTCTCCACACTCAAAGCGGAGAAACCTGCCGAAGAAACTCCCATGCCCGAAATCGAGGATGAAATCGCTGAAGTCGACGAGACCTCGACGGGCAAATTCAAGTGGAAAGGCTCAGCCCTGAGAATAGCCGCCACCGTAGCTGTGATTCTGGGATTAGGCTTTATGCTTATAACCGGAGTGAGAAATC
>JAIDXU010000093.1 GCA_029058455.1 Paramuribaculum sp. | reverse complement strand
TCTGAAAGAGGTCGTAACCTAATTCTACATATTTTCCGGGTTCAATTTTCTCCATGATATAAATTGTTTTTAAGTTAATTTCTATAGATAATAACGTTTTTTGAGGGGAAATGTTGTATCGCGGCTATCGGTCGGTTGAGAGGTTAAGGAGTTGGGCGGCACGCTCGGCATCACGGTCAAAAACCATCAGTCTCGCTCCTCCGGCCGGATAGGGAATGGGGGAGTAGAGCGATGAAAGCACGCCCACAACCTCACAGGGTATTCCGTTGTCGTTGAGCACCGATTTGTCGATATAGGCATCGGCAGCCACGGGATATTCATTTAGGCATATAAGCCGGTTGGAATCGGAGTCTTTCATCTTGGGGGCGGAGGGGATTAGTGAATGTTACGGTCGTTGAGCGCTTTCTGATAGCGTCGGGCATTGGCGCGGTGGGTGTTGTAGTCAGCCGCGAAATTATGGTATCCCGAAAAGTCCTCTTTGGCACACATATATAAGTAGGAGTGTTTGGGCGCTGAGAGAACCCGGTCGATGGCTCCTTTGGCCGCCACTCTGATAGGACCCGGGGGCAATCCTTTATTGAGATATGTGTTGAAAGGGGAGCTGACGGCGAGGTGAGAGCCGGTGATACGCCTTAGGGTGAAGTCGCCCACGGCGAATTTCACTGTCGGGTCAGCCTGCAGAGGCATGCCCCGATTTAGGCGGTTAAGATACAGGCGCGCTATAACAGGCTGCTCGTCGGCCTTATTGCTTTCTTCTTCCACTATCGAGGCGAGGGTTGCGGCCTCAACAGGGCTCAAGCCGAGGGCGCGGGCTTTGGCTGTGCGGTCGTCGTTCCAAAACCGGTTTCGGTAGTCAAGCAGTCTTGTAACTATGTTTTCGGCCGGTGTGGTCCAATAAAATTCGTATGTGTCGGGAATAAACGCTGCGGGAAACTGGTCGGGCTTGAATCCGCTGTCGGTCAACACCTTGTAGGCGGCACGCGAAAGTGAGTCGGCCGAGACTTCAAGCGACGACGCGATGCGCGACATAAGCTCGGGCATTGTGCGGATGTTGTGGAATGTCACCTTAACCGGAGTCTGATGGCCTTTGAGCATTTTTCGCGCGGTGGCGAGGGCGGTTTCGCCCGGCTCCACACGATAAGCGCCGTGGGCGGTAGAGGTTTTGCCACCCGACATTTCCCAAATATGGTAGACCTTTGAGGCCTGAGCGGGATCGAGGGCGGAGAGCAACGAGTCTTTCACCGATTGGGGCGTTGAGGTGGCGGGAAGATAGAACCATGCAGCGTCACCGTCATGCCGCGATAAAACATATAACAACCCTATGCCCCCCACGCTGATAATGGCAATGACTGCCAGAACGAAAATCATCGCGCCGCGCGATATGCGTGTTTGCTTTTTGTCTGATCGGGTGGTGGTCATAAGGGGAAGATTGCTACTGCCGCCGCCATAATCAGGGCGCCGCAAATGCCGTAGAAAATCCTTGCGGGGGTGCGTTTGAAAGTGTTGGTTATGGAGCGGGCCGATGAGGTGGCGAAAAACCAGTCGGCATTGGTGATGGAGGCCCAGAGGGCCAGAGCGCCGCCGAGGGCGAACATCACACACAGCACGCAGGTGGCTATGGTTATGGTGGTTGAGGTGGCTGTGAGAATTAACATGGGCCGGTAAGGGTAAATTGACGTGAACCGTCAGGGTTGACCGATATTGTTATCGTGTAGCAGTTGTCGGGCAGAAGCATGTCGGCTCTGTCGGGCCATTCTATAAGGCAGAGGGCATCACTGTCGATATATTCCTCAAATCCCATATCGGCAACTTCGGCGGCCGATTCGAGACGGTAGAGGTCGAAGTGATAGATGGTGTGGCCGTCGGCCGTGAGATATTCGTTGACGATGGCAAAGGTGGGTGAGCTTACCTGACCGGCTTCCACTCCGAGTTCACGGGCGAGGCTTGCCACAAGTGTGGTTTTTCCCGACCCCATCGGCCCCTCGAGAGCTACGGTAGCGTCGAGCGGAAGCTCTTTGAGAATGGCTTTGGCCACCTCGGGAAGCTGATCTTCGGTTTTGGCTGTAAAAACTTTAAAATTAAGCGGATTCATTTAGGCGATAGTGTAACTACCGGCACCAGCATTTCCTCAAGTGAAATGCCTCCGTGCTGGAAGGTGTCGGTGTAGTATTGCACATAATGGTTATAGTTGTTGGGATAGGCGAAGAAATCTTTTCCGGTGGCGAAGATATAGGCCGACGAGACATTGGGCGAGGGTAGGCCAAACAGCTCGGGCTTCTTTATCTCAAAAACTCGCTTGGGGTTGTAGGAAAGGTTCTTGCCGACTTTATAGCGCAGGTTGGTGTTGGTGTTTTTGTCGCCTACCACCTTCTGGGGGTCGGTGACGCGGATAGTGCCGTGGTCGGTGGTGAGTATTATTTTCGCTCCTTCCGAGGTCATGCGTCTCAGCAGGTCGCCGACCGACGAGTGCTTGAACCATGAGAGGGTGAGGGAGCGGTAGGCGGCGTTGGTCGAGGCCAGCTCCCTTATCATCTTGCTCTCGGTGCGCGCATGTGAAAGCATGTCGATAAAGTTGATAACCACAACATTGAGGTCGTTATCGCGCAGTGATTTGAAATCGCGCGCCAGCTTTTCGCCGGCAGCCGAATCGTTGATTTTGTGATAGGAGAAGCGACATTTGCGGCGGTAGCGGTCAAACTGAGTGGTTATGAGCGGCGCTTCGTTAAGGTTTTTACTCTCATCCTCATCCTCGTCGATCCACAGGTCGGGAAACATCTTGCGTATCTGTGCCGGCATGAGTCCCGAGAAGATGGCGTTGCGGGCATATTGGGTGGCGGTGGGAAGTATCGACATATAGAGGTCGTCATCCTCGACGGTGAAATATTCTGACAGCACCGGTCTCACCACTTGCCACTGGTCAAGGCGAAAGTTGTCGATCAGCACGAAGCAGACTTTTTCGCCTTTGTCGAGCAGCGGAAACACCTTGCGGCTGAACAGCTCCGGACTCATCATAGGGCGCCCGGCACTGCCGGCCTGACCTTTGATCCACTCCTCATAATTGCGTCTTATATATTTTGCGAAAGTGATATTTGCTTCCTCAAACTGTGACATGAGGATTGAATCCATATTTGTCGAGGCGGCCGACAGCTCGATATCCCAGTAAACCAACCGGCGGTAGAGCTCTTTCCACTCCTCAACGGTTTCGGGCGAGCGGTTTATCCGGTCGGTGAGGTCGGCAAATTCGCGGCGGTAGTTTTCGGAGGCGCTGTCGCTCACAAGCTCCGATGAGTGGAGATTTTTCTTAATCGACAGCAATATCTGGTTGGGATTTACAGGCTTAATCAGATAGTCGGCTATTTTGGCGCCAACCGCCTGATTCATTATGTTTTCCTCCTCGCTTTTAGTAATCATGATCACCGGAGTGGCGGGAGCTATGAGCTTGATGCGTTGCAGGGTCTCCAGGCCGGTGATTCCCGGCATATTTTCGTCGAGAATCACGAGGTCGAAATGTTGCGACGCCATAAGATCGAGGGCATCGGTGCCGCTCATGGCGGTGACAACATCATATCCTTTCTGCTTGAGAAACAGAATATGAGGTTTCAGGAGATCGATTTCGTCGTCGGCCCAGAGTATAGTCATGATTGTGGGTGTTTTATGTAAAATAAGCGGAGAGCCGCGTGAGCTCAGGCAAAATTAGCAAAAAAAGTTATACCCCGCACCCTTCCCGCCAAAATTCATAATTAGATTTTGCCGACCGACCCCTATATCGGGATTGCCCCTCATTAAAATTTGGGAAAATGGTATTGGAAATTTGTCGGGGAGAAATTTAATTGCTATTTTTGCGGTGTCAATCTGATAATCATTATGTTTGAGGGTTGACATACATTTTTTGAATAGCGTATATCCG
>JAIDXU010000092.1 GCA_029058455.1 Paramuribaculum sp. | reverse complement strand
TTGATGGCTTAAGTAAACAGCATTGGGATGCACACCCGCAGCGACGGAGCCTCACGCTCGGCCACATTTACCGCCAATCCCGAGGAGAGCTACCGCCTCGAATCGCTCGACAAACTTTTCTCGCCCGCCGGATCGAAAAGACTTGAAGAGATTACCCTGCTCCGCACCGAGAGGCAGACACTCTCAAAAAGCGATATGCAGAAAGTAAGTCTCGGATGGACATGGCGCTACCGACGCTTTAATTTCAGCGGATCGGAACTTTATGACTTCAACAAAGCCAAAAATCATGAAATCTACCGGCTCACCTATCAGAATCCTGAAAACTCAGCCGACAATCAGGCGCAAAGGATCTATTCTCCATCCAACTCCAACCATTATGCAACTACATTTCACGCCGATTATAACCTTTGGCTCGGATCGGAAAGCAAGTTCGTTCACTGGCAATTCATTCCTCTGTTCGACTATAGGCACGAATATTCATCAGCCGACAACATGCGCTATCGTCTCGACCGACTGCCCGACTGGGGAGCTGACGCGGATGTTGCGCTTGGACTCGCGCCCTCGGCTCAAAGCGAGCTCAACGTTGCCCTCGACCGTCAGAACTCACTTAACACCGAAACCACAACCGACATCTTCAATCCCGGCTTCATGGCCATATATGGCATATTCTGGAAAGATGAAAAGCAGAAGTTCTATGTCACACCCACTATCCGCGACCAAATCAAATCGGAAAAAATAAAATATATAAAGCCCGGGTTGCTCGACGAATATCCCCACCGCACGCGCCACTGCTGGAATCCCCAGCTGAATATCAGCTTCAGCGAATCGGTTATAGATACCGATCCTGATACCGGCTCAAGGAAATTCAAGCGCGACTATTCGCTCCAGCTATCCTACTCCATGAGCATCTACCTTCCCGACCTTCTCAACATGATCAACACGGTCAATAACGAGAATCCTCTCTACATACGCGAAGGCAATCCCGATCTCCGCGACAGCCACATACATAACTTCAACTTATCATACTCTCTGCGCACCTCATCCCAATTCCACTTTAACGCGTCAGCATATTCCAGTATCCGACGTAGCCAGATAGGTTATGCGCAATTCTATAACCGCGAAACCGGCGTAACAGTCTCACGCCCCATGAACATAGACGGCAACTGGAACGCGTCAATGTATCTATCTGCCGGCAAGGAATGGAATCAAAAATTCGGAATCCAGGCCTCAGTCAATCCCGGATATAATCATTCGGTAGACTACATATCTGAAACCGATGTGCCGACCTCATCGCTGGTTCATAACTGGAATATCGGAGGTAATATTACGGGAAGTTACCAATTTCTCGGTGAAAACACGTTGAAACTGTCATTCAATCCCCGCTGGATGAAACAATACTCCGACCGAGCCAATTTCTCAACCACCTCGGCATGGGATTTAAATTACGGAGTCAACCTGACATTAAACAAACTCCTCCCGTGGAAACTGAAATTTGACACCTCATTTCAGTTGCGCACCCGCACCGGCTATAACGCCGCCGAGATGAACACCACCGAATATGTGTGGAGCGCACAATTGAGCAGATCGTTTGACAATCGCTTCACCCTCACCGTAGAAGGCTTCGACATTCTCGGGTCGGTTAAGAACATCTCGCGACACATCACCTCGCAGGGCTTTTACGAGAACTGGTATAACGCGCTCCCCTCCTATGTTATGGCCAAATTCAGCTACCGCTTTCACATCTATCCGAAGAAAAGGTAACCTCTTTCTCAATATATGAGGTTGCATCAAAATTGGGAATCCACCTAATCGTAGGGACATCGCTTTGCGATGTATCTTGATTATCAATACGTTATACAAACATACCAAAGGTATATCCCTACAATTTTTGAATTTTGACACAACCTCATAGCAACCATAAATTTACTCGCGCGGGAGCATGGGAGGTCAATTTGCAAGGATGAAGAAAAATTAGTAATTTAGCGGCTTGATTTTGAACTTCTCGACATGAACTCCGAAAATAAAATAAAAGTAGGTATCACTCACGGTGACTATAACGGCATCGGTTATGAAGTGATACTCAAGACCCTTGAGGACGAGCGTATGCTCGAACTTATGACACCCGTGGTGTATGGCTCCACCAAGCTTTTTAATGCCACCCGCAAATCGCTCAATATGTCTCAGCTCAACTTTGTGGAACGCAAATCGGCGGCTGAGGCTTCTGAAAATGAGATAACCGTTATCAATGTAGTGGAGGGAGATCCTCAGCCCGAGCCGGGCAGGTCTACGCCCGAAGCTGGAAAAGCAGCTCTCGCAGCCCTTCAGATGGCGGTTGATGACCTCAAGTCGGGAGAGATAGATGTGCTTGTCACAGCTCCCATCAACAAACACAATATCCAGAGCGATGAATTTCACTTTGCCGGCCACACCGAATTTCTTGAAGAAAAGCTCGGCGAAGAGGGCGACAAGGCTCTGATGCTTCTCGTTGACGGAGGACTGAGAGTGGCGCTCGTAACCGGCCACATTCCCGTTTCAAAAGTCGGCGAATCGGTCACCACCGACCTTATACTCGAAAAACTCGATGTGCTCAACCAATCGCTCAAACGCGATTTCACGATAGTGCGCCCCCTCATAGCCGTGCTTGCTCTCAATCCCCACTCGGGTGACAACGGACTGCTCGGCGACGAGGAACAGAACATTATAATCCCCGCCATTCAGGAGGCTAACGAAAAGGGCATCATGGCCTTCGGCCCATATAGCGCCGACGGCTTCTTCGGCTCAGGTCTCCACACCCGTTTCGACGCCGTGCTCGCCATGTATCATGATCAGGGCCTCGCTCCTTTTAAGGCTCTCGGCATGGATGCCGGCGTTAACTTCACCGCCGGTCTCCCCTATGTGCGTACCTCCCCCGACCACGGCACCGGATATGACATAGCCGGCAAAGGAGAAGCCTCGCCCGACAGTATGCGTGAAGCCATCTATGCCGCCATCGACATTTACCGTCGTCGCGACACCCACGACAGCGCTACCGCCAATCCGCTCCGCAAGCATTATCATGAGCGCAACAAACATGACAACACTATCGTAGACCTTTCGGAATAAGCTGCTGAAAGCTTCCACGACAATAAACCTACCCGATATGAATTATGCCATAATAGCTGCCGGCGAAGGCTCGCGCCTTGTGCAGGAGGGTGTGAAACTACCCAAGCCCCTGGTTAGACTCAACGGTGAGCCGATGATAGGCCGCCTTATAAATATATTTCTGGAATGTAATGCCGAGTCTATCTCGGTGATTGTCAACGAGCAGATGACCGCCGTGAGAGAGTATCTCGAATCGCTCACATTGCCTGTGCCGCTCCGTCTGGTCGTGAAATCAACCCCCAGCTCCATGCACAGCTTCTGGGAAGTGAGTCAGGCGTTTCCCGAAATAGCCGAAAACTCAAAATTCTGTCTCACCACGGTCGATACGATTTTCCGCACCGGCGATTTCCGCAAATATATCTCGGCATTCGAAGCCGACGACAAGGCTGACGGCTATATGGCCGTGACCCCGTTTGTAGATGATGAAAAGCCGCTCTATGTGGCCACCGACAGCGACCTCCGCATAACTGCGTTCCGCGACACCGCCGCCCCCGACACCAAATATATCTCGGGAGGAATCTACGGCCTCACACCCCCCGCGCTCAAAGTGCTGGGCGAATGTCTTGAAAACGGTGTGAGCCGTATGCGCAACTATCAGCGGGCATTGGTCGAGGCGGGACTCGATCTCCGCGCTTTCCCCATAGAGAAAATCATGGATGTTGACCACGCCGGCGATATAATCGCCGCCGAAAAATTCATTGCCGGCTGATTTCCTCCGCCTCCTTCCCCACAACCTCAAAACCAATCTTCAAACCCCTACAATGTCTGAAATAAAGATAGCCGGCATAATGCGTGCCGGAGCTTATTCTCCCAACCATATAGGCAATGATGCCGCCATATTCAATCTCGTGGTTGACCAGCTTCGCAAACGGGGCTATACCGTTACGGTTTATAGCGAGGAACAGCTCAACAACGGTGAAGTCACTGAAAATGTGATTGTGAACATGTGCCGTGAACAGCGCTCGATCGCCCTGCTCCAGAAACTTGAGGAACAGGGTGTGCTTGTGATAAACTCAGGTTTCGGCATCGAAAACTGCACCCGCGAGCGCATGACCCGTATTCTGCTCGGCAGCCATATTCCCTATCCCGAGAGCCTTATCGTTGACACCGACGAGGCCGTGACCGACGCCATGACCCGCATTAACATGAGCCGGGCATGGATAAAGCGCGGCGACTTCCATGCCATGCACAAAGAGGATGTGAGCTATGTGCGCCATCCCCAGGAAGCTCAGGAAGTGCTTCAGGAATATTTTCTGCGCGGCATCAAACGTGCCGTCATAAACCGTCACCTCGAGGGAGATCTGATAAAATTCTACGGCGTGTGTGACACTCCGTTCTTCTACTGGTTCTATCCTTTTGACGAGGGTCATTCGAAATATGGTCACGAGGCTATCAACGGCCACTCAAAAGGACTCCCCTTCGACCTCAAATATCTCAAGCAGATATGTTCTATGGCGTCGGAGGCTCTCGATGTGAAAATCTACGGCGGCGACTGCATAGTAGATGCTGACGGCTCCATACGCATAATCGACTTCAACGACTGGCCCAGCTTCGCCCCGTGTCGCAACGAGGCCGCTCCCCATATAGCCCGCGCCATTGTGAGCGCCATCAAAGAATTTTTCAACCGGTGATTTTCCCTTTTCATGGCTAATCAAAACAATAAGTCAAGGTTTGAGCAACTGCGCGAACAATATCGCGCCACACTCAAGTCGCAGGACACCGAGGAGCATATCGACCTCGCTTTCTACCGCCCCATAGGTTTCGCATGGGCATTGCTGGCAAAAAAATTGCATGTCACCCCCAACGCCATAACCATCGCATCGATATTTCTCGGCATTGGTGCGGGTATATGTTTCTACTATCCGGAGCTGTGGATCAATGTGATAGGTATGCTGCTGCTTGTGTGGGCCAATTCGTTTGACAGCGCCGACGGTCAGCTTGCCCGCATGACCAAACAATATTCGCGCATCGGGCGAATACTCGACGGAGTGAGCGGCGATATATGGTTTGCCACCATCTATGTTGCTATCTGTCTACGCGAAATAGTTACATCGCCATTCTTTATCGCCCACCACTGGGTAATATGGGTTATGGCGGTGACCGCCGGAATATGTCATGCCAAACAGGCCGCAATGGCCGACTGCTACCGTCAGATTCACCTCTTTTTCCTCAAAGGTGCCGAGGGAAGCGAGCTTGAGGATTCCGACGATCTGCGCCGACGCAACGAGTCGCTGTCGTGGAGCAAGGATTTCTTTAAAATGCTCACTTCAAAATTCTATCTCAACTACACTCTTCAGCAAGAAGCCACAACCCCGGCTCTCCAGGCCATGCGCCGCGAGCTGAGAAAGCGTTTCGGAGCTTCTGAGAATATTCCTCAGTCATTTCGCGATGCTTTCCGCCGCAAATCGCTGCCGCTGATGAAATACACCAATATTCTTTCGTTTAACTGGAGATGTATAGCCCTGTTTGTGTCTCTGTTTGTGGCAATGCCGTGGCTATATTTCGCCTTTGAACTTGTGGTGCTCAACATTCTGCTGATTTACATGGTGGTGCGTCACGAAAGCATTTGCCGCACATTTACAAAAGAACTTAAAGATGGAAAATACTAAGAGCTGCACATGCCCCGTCAAAGGTATAATCTTTGACTATGGCGGCACTATCGACAGTCACGGTGATCACTGGAGCGAAGTGATATGGAAAGCATATCAGGAGGCCGGAGTGCCGGTGAGCAAGGCGGATTTCAGAGACGCATACGTTTTTGCCGAGCGTGAGTTGGCGCGCACACGCCACATTCTGCCTCATCACAATTTCCATGACCTGCTGGTCATCAAAATGCGCATTGAGCTTCAGGAACTCGCCGACAAGGGATTGCTTCCCGCCGATGCCGTGAGCCGCTGGGCCGACAAGGTAGCTCAGATATGCTATGAAGCCGCACGCAACAGTGTGGAGGAAGCCCGACCGGTGCTTGAAGAGTTGTCAAAGAAATATCCGATGGTGCTTGTGAGCAACTTCTATGGCAATGTTCAGTCGGTATTGGCCGATTTCGGCCTTGACCGCTATTTTAAGGAGATTGTTGAAAGCGCGATTGTCGGAGTGCGCAAACCCGATCCCAAAATCTTCTCGCTCGGAGTTGAAGCCCTGGGACTGGAGCCGTGCGAGGTGCTTGTTGTGGGCGACTCGCTGCGCAAGGATATTCTTCCCGCCGAGTCGATAGGCTGCAAGACAGCGTGGCTTAAAGGAAAGGGTTGGACCGAGGAAGAAGATCGCGCCACACACCCCTCCATGATAAAAAATCTGTCAGATCTGCTTAATGTAGCGTTATAATACGTTAACATTTAAGCCATACAAATAGCGCTATTTTAGCACATCTTAACTAAAAGAGCTATCAGTTTGCATAATTTAACAATAAGGCTTGACTTTTATTGCTTAAAAACTTTTCAGGCTCAAAAATAACTGCTACTTTTACACGCTTTTTGGCGGGGCATCACCCAAACCCTCCTTACAGATTGCAATCCGCCGAAGCCATTATCACGTTTTTGAATATAATATTCCAACTATTTTTCTACCGAAATCATGAAAGAAACAAATGTTAAGCCCGCCAATGGTAAACTTGGTGTTCTCGTGGTGGGTCTCGGTGCTGTGACATCGACATTTATGACCGGTGTATTGATGGCCCGCAAGGGCTTGGCCAAACCTGTTGGCTCAATGACTCAATACGACAAAATGCGTGTTGGCAAAGGTGCCGACAAGAAATATCTCAAATATAATGAGATCGTGCCCATCGCGTCGCTCGATGACATCGTTTTCGGAGCATGGGACGTATATCCCCAGAACGCCTATGAGAGCGCTATCAACGCCGAGGTGCTCAAAGAAAAAGACATCAATCCGGTGAAAGATGAGCTTGAAGCCATCAAGCCCATGAAAGCCGCTTTTGACAAGAACTATGCAAAACGTCTCGACGGTGACAACGTTAAGGTAGTTAAAGACCGTTGGGATATGGCACAGCAGCTCCGCGAGGATATCCGCAACTTCAAGAAAGAAACCGGTGTTGACCGCGTAGTAGTTCTCTGGGCCGCTTCAACCGAAGTATATGTACCCGTTGACGAAAAGATCCACGGCTCATTCGAAGCTCTCGAAGCTGCCATGAAGGCTGACGACAAAGAGCATATCGCTCCCTCGATGTGCTATGCTTATGCAGCCCTCAAAGAAGGCGCTCCCTTCATCATGGGCGCCCCCAACACCACTGTCGACATCCCCGCAATGTGGGAACTCGCCGAACAGACCGGTATGCCCATCGCAGGTAAGGACTTCAAGACCGGCCAGACCCTCGTTAAATCAGGTTTCGCTCCCATCATCGGCACCCGTTGCCTCGGCCTCTCAGGTTGGTTCTCAACCAACATTCTCGGCAACCGCGACGGCCTCGTGCTCGACGAACCCGCCAACTTCCGCACCAAAGAGGTTTCGAAGCTCTCAACCCTCGAGTCAATCCTCGTTCCCGAAGAGCAGCCCGACCTCTACACCGACTACTACCACAAAGTGCGCATCAACTACTATCCTCCCCGCAACGCCAACAAGGAAGGCTTGGATAACATCGATAT
>JAIDXU010000091.1 GCA_029058455.1 Paramuribaculum sp. | reverse complement strand
TTTACCCGCCTCTCTTGGCCTTTTTAAGATAAATTTTCTACTCACTTATTTTGCTGCTGCAAACTTAGAGCTTTTCTCGTTTAATAGAGTTGGATTGTGGATCTTCCAACACATATCAATCATTCACAGTCCAAAAATGAAAAATGTTCTACTGCGATTATTTATCCTGACCTTTATAGCGGGAGGTATTATCGTGTGTGCAGCAGGATGCTCCAATAATAATGACTATGAGATTTACGGAGCGATTCATGGCGTTATCACTGATATATCATCCGGGCAACCGCTCGACAATGCCACTGTGGTGCTTTCTCCCTCAGGGCTTTCAATACAAACCGACGTCAATGGATCTTATAAGTTTGAAAATCTTGAGATTCAGCAATACACAGTCACGGTTCAGAAGCTTGGCTATCAGGCCAATCGTAAGGTAATATCAGTTGTGCCCGGAGAGGATTTTCAGGTCGATATTCAACTGACACAGATTCCGCAATAAACAGTTGTTTAACAATAACTCATCTCATTTTTTCATTGTCATGAAAAGAATACTTTATGTCTTTTCTGCCATAATATCAGTCATGCTGATATTATCGGCCTGCTCATCTAATTTAAGCGAGGAAACTATTTATGGCTCGATTGCCGGAAGTGTCTCCGATAAGACAACCGGCGAGCCTGTCTCAACAGTTAATGTCACACTTACTCCCGGTGGCAGTTCTACAGTCACAGGCTCGGATGGCTCTTTCAGCTTCACGAATCTTGCGCCGGGTGAATATGCAATAATTGTTAACAAAGAGAATTATAGTTCATATTCTCAGCAAATTAATGTGAGACCAGGAGAATCTACAGCGTTGCATATATTGATTGACCGCCTGCCTTCAAGTTTAATAGCCGACCTCGACTTATTAGATTTTGGTGAGAATCTTCTCACTCTTTCTTTTAAAATTGTTAATACCGGTTATACAGATATCGTATACAACGTTGAAACTGGAGATTGCAAATGGCTAAGTGTGGATCCTACCGAAGGAAGCCTAAAATATGGCAAAACAGCTACTTTAGTGGTAACTATCAATAGAGCCATATTGCCTGAGGGTGAAAACGAAGCAAATATTGTAGTTAGGTCGACAAGTGGTGACGGCAATTACGAAATTAAAGTTTTAGCCGTAAATAACTCTAACGCCTCAGTAAACACCCTAGATGTTTCCGATGCAGGGAGTAACGTTGCCACTCTTAACGGCGAAATAATAAATCCAGGCTCGCCATCATATACAGAGCGTGGATTTATCTATAATACACAGGCATCCCTCAGTATAGATAACTGCATTATGAAGTTGTCTACACCGGTAAATAAAGAAAAAAACTTTTCATGCAAAATAGATGGACTTACGCCAAACAAAACATATTATGCCAAGACGTATTTAGTTCAGAATGGCAAAATAATTTATGGTAATACTGTTTCATTTACCACCACTCAAGAACAGACGTCAATATCTACTTCAGCAGTTACTCAAATAAGTGCTTCTACAGCAACTTTTAATGGTTCTATACTTAAAACGGGTATGCCCTCATATACTGAAAGAGGATTTGTTTACTCCAAAGAGGACTCTCCAACAATTTCTGATAAACGAATAAAAGTATCTGGGACTGGTACTGGAAACTATTCGGCTCAGATTACAGATTTAGAGTATCCGACCACTTATTATGTGCGTGCCTATGCTATTCAAGGAGGAAATGCTGTTTATGGTAACACCGTATCATTCACAACAATGATGAGTACAACGGCTGTTACGACGTCGGCAGTTACGCAGATTTCATCTACATATGCCACATTTAATGGATCTGTGACAGATGTAGGTATGCCGCCATATTCCGAACGTGGATTTTGTTATTCCACAAGTCTAAATCCTACCATCAATACTAATAAACTTCCTGTTAGCGGAAGCGGTGCGGGTAATTATTCAGCACAAGTTTCAAATCTTATTTATCCGCAAACATATTATGTGTGTGCATACGCCCTTCAGGATGGGAGGCCTATATACGGAAATGTGGTTTCATTTACGACAGAATTTAGATATGCATCTGTCAACACATCGGCTGCTACAAATATAACTGATAATTCAGCTCAACTCAATGCCTCTATCACAGACGTGGGCTCTCCCTCATATACTCAGCGAGGCTTCTGCTATAGTTCAAGCAGTACTTATCCTACTGTATATAATGATAAAGTAAGCATGTATAGCAGTCTCCCAGGAAATTACAAGGAGACAATTACCAATCTCCGAGAGGGTACCACGTATTATGTCAGAGCTTTTGTAGAACAAGACAATGAGTATGTATATGGCAACACCATATCCTTTACAACCAACTCACTTCCCTCAGTCAACACCAATAATATCTCCGGCTTAAAAAAAGTAGACCCATTCGGTGGCGGCTTCTACTATCAATGGAGCGCAACATTTAATGGCTATGTACAAGATGTCGGAAATCCACCTTACAGTAGCCGTGGCTTCGTTTATGGCAACACAATCAACCCTGAAGCCTCGACCGGTACAGTTGTAAATGTAAACGGCAACGGAAAAGGCTCCTTCTCAGCAACGATAAACAACCTTTCAGACATGAAAATATATCATGTGAGAGCATTTGTCAAGGTCGGTAAAAAGTATTATTACGGTCACGATGTAGAGTTTTCAACTTTCTAAATAATTTTTGTACAGAGCACGAATCATCTCTTGAGACATTTGTGTTCAATAACAATAATTAACAAGCTTAAATCAATTCAATATGAAGATAAAATTTAGTTATCGTCCTTATATGCAATTGATTTTAGACTGGAAAGCTCTGATATCTGATAATGTCGTATCCCCTTTATGTTCGAGCTGTGCGTACTCTGAAAAAGTGAAATTGAACTTTTAAATTCTATAAAATCTATCGTTATGAAAAAAATTATTTGGACTATGAGCGCAGTTGTTGCACTTACTGTCGCCTCATGTAGTAGTCAGAAAGCATCAGTATCAGGTGCTCCTAAAAGTGCAGTAACATCCGCAATCGGGCAGGCGCTTCCCGATGAACCGTGCATAACTCTTGCAGAAGAGGCTCCAGCAATACGTAAGTATGGAAATGGGATTCATTTCAAGGAATCTTCGGCGCGTAATATAGCTGAGGCACAGGCTCGCGGATCTTTTGCGCGCTCTATTGCAGCCGCGATAACAACTGCGACCGAAGAAATAGGTGTCTCGCTTGATAAATATGCTGGTGATGAAGCCGAGGGTCATTCTGTAAGTGATCAATCAGGCGAGGCAAACGATTTTGTAATGAGCATTGCTCAGGAGATAGTACGTAATACACATCCTATTAAGACATCGCGTTATATCAAGCCCAATAACCAATATAATGTCTATGTTTGTTTGGAATATATGGGTACTGAAAACCAGATGGCAGAGAATGTGGAGAGTGCTGTTAAGGATAAAATATCACCTGATGATCGCGCCAAACTTGAAAAACGACATGATGATTTCCGTAAGAGAGTTCTAAAAACACTTGGTCAATGAAATCACGTTTGATTCTTATTATTTGTTCTCTTTTGAGCTGCTGTGTGTTCACAGTAGCTCAAAAGAGCGCGAATCTTCGGCCCAAGTGGGTTGGCAATACTCCGGGAAATCATAGGCCAGAGTTTTATTTTATCGAGGTCCATTCTGACGGGAGTACTTCCTTACATGGAGCGAGAGTGGCTGTGAAACAAGAGATTGCCTCCAATGTAGAGCGCACGGACAAAGTCTCGGTTAGTGAGATTTTTGATGATAAATCGGTTCAGAATTATGATACAGATAATAATGCTGCTCTTCAATCTACGGATTCTTATCAACTTCATCTCACTGTTGAGGGTGCATCTCGGCCAATAAAAACAAGAAGAATCGATGAGTATTGGGAGACTGTTAATAGAGGCGGAATAAATGTATTGGATTATCATGCGTTATATGCCGTGGAGCGTAATGGCTCAAATGCTGATTTTTCAGGCATATCAAGCGTGTCTTCCTATGGCGCCTCGGGATTGTGGCGCTCGGCTATTGTGCCCGGCTGGGGGCAGTTCTATAAGGGCTCGGTGCTGAAAGGTGGTCTGATGCTTGGCGGCACGGTTGCTCTGGTGGGAGGAATAATATATACCGAGACAACCCGTCAGGATTATATGAACAAGATCTCCAAAACCCACAACGCCGGGAATATCCGTGAGTATAAAAACCGTGCGGATAATTTTGCGCTCGGGCGTAATATATGCATCGGAGGCCTTGCCGCTCTCTATGTCTATAATATAATTGATGCTATCGTTGCTCCGGGCGCCCGACATATAGTGGTGAAGAAAAATTCCGATAGCAGTGGCTACGCTCTGCTTCCTTCAATCACTTCAGATGGCGGCCTTGCGCTCTGCGGGCAGATTACTTTTTAATTGAATAGTGGAATGTGTAGACCATTAAACATGCGCTTATTATTGCTGACAGGACTGTTTGCTCTTGCCGGCAGCGGGAGTCTCTATTCTCAGAGTAAATTTGAGGAGTATAAGCGGCGGGCTGACAGAAAGTTCGAGCAATATAGAGTTGTGAAGCAAAATGAGTTTGAGGCATACCGTAAGCGGGTAAATGAGGAGTTTGCCCGCTTTATGGAGCAGCAGTGGAATCCGGTGAAATTCTCGCCTGAGGAGAAACCGCCTGTTGCGCCTACACCTCCCCCGGTTATCGAGGATATTGATACGGTTCCTCCTGTACCTCCGCGGCCGATAGTGATTATTGATACCGTGCCGATTCCGGAGCCTGTGCCTCAGCCCGAACCTATCGAGCCTATCATAGAGAAAGATGAGGATGACGCAAGGAGGCTTGATGTGACGCTCTATGGCACGGATTTCAGTGTGCGAGTCCCTGATATGAGCGGTTTCAGGCTCACTGGTAGCAAGACCGCCGATTTTGCGGCGGCATGGAAGTGGCTGAGCGATGAGCGCACAAACAATCTGATAGCCGACTGTCTGAAAGAGCGTGAGGAAAAAGCGTTGTGCGACTGGGCCTATCTGAGTCTCCTCAGTTGTGTGGCCAATCGGCTGAGCGCCGGTGATAAGAATAAATCCATACTTATTTTGAGCTTTCTGTTTTGTCAGAGCGGCTACAAAATGAGATTGGTGCATGATTCCGCAGGCCAGTTGCATCTTTTCTATGCTCCCGTTGGGATGGCCTACAACACCCCCAATATCACGGTTGACGGCGACAGATACTGCCTTTTTGACAACGGGGTTAAGATTGCTGGCGATATGAAGATCTGCAAATTTAGTTTCCCGAAAGAGCAACAGCTGAGTTTCGAGATCAGCCGACCGATGAATCTTGCATACTCTCCGTCACCGGTGCGTAGAGTCACGGCTCAATATCATCCGGAGGTGAGTTTGGAAGTGGCTGTCAATAAAAATCTGATAGATTTCTATGACAGATATCCGAATGCCATTCCCACGATGAATCCATATTCTAAATGGACAATCCATGCCAATACGCCGGCATCCCCTGAGATCAGTAGGTCGGTCTATCCTGTGCTCGCTGAGGCCGTCAGAGGAAAAAGCCAGGTTGAGGCGGTAAATATTCTGCTTCATCTGGCGCAGTCATTTAACTACGGTTATGACGACGACATCTGGGGTGGAGACAGGGCATTTTTCATGGACGAGAGTTGGTATTATCCACTGAGCGATTGTGAAGATCATGCTGTTAATTTTACGCGTATGGTAAGAGATGTTATGAATCTTGACGCGGTGCTGATCTATTATCCGGAACATCTCGCGGCGGCGGTTGCCTTTACGGAGCCTGATGTGGAGGGTGATTATGTGATGTATGGCGGAAAGAAGTTTACAGTATGCGATCCGACTATCTTTTATTCAAACGTAGGTCGCACGATGAAAGGAATGGATAATTCCTCAGCCATCCTTATTCCTCTGAAATAGACGGAATTGTCTTATCTAAGCAATGGGGCTTACCGTCGAGCTGAGATAAACCTGTCTCGGTATGGAATTGTAATTGATATTTCTCTTGAAGTTTTGTCGTGTCGGGATTAATCGCTATCTTTGTATTATAATATTAGTAGTATTATGAAGATTAGCGATAATAGTAGTAATATGTTATCTGTATTAGATAACTTTACCCTCGATAATTCCGAGGATATCGCAATGCAGGTTGCCGAGAGTTTTCGCAAGCGGAGAGTTGAGAAAAATATTACCCGACAGCGCATTGCGCAACTGTCGGGAGTGCCTTTGTCGACAGTGGCGCGATTTGAGCAGAAAGGTCTCATTGCGTTTGACTCGCTGATAAAGCTTGCTATGGCTTTGGGATATACTTCTGAAATAAAGGATCTGTTTTCTACGCCTAAGTTTGACACAATGGAAGAGCTTGACCTGATTCGTCACAAAAGCAAAGACAAAAGGGCGTATGTTAAAAGCAAGAAAGTATGAAAAGGACCGAGAAAATTAAGGTGATGTTCCATGAGCAGAATGTCGGGGTGCTTTCGCTTTCGCCTGACAATCGTCTCAATGTTTTTGAATACGATAGGTCGTGGCTTGCCGACGGGTTTAGTATTTCTCCGCTTGAGTTGCCGTTGAAATCGGGTATATTCATTGCCAAACCCCATCCATTTTATGGAAATTTTGGCATTTTTGAAGACAGCCTGCCCGATGGATATGGTCGCTATCTGCTTCATAAGGCACTGCTTCGTAATGGAATAAATGATTCAGACCTATCTTCCTTAGACAGGCTCGCATTGGTTGGCAACAACGGTATGGGTGCCTTGACCTATTCGCCCTACATAAACCTTGAATATGGTGAAACTGTAACAGATTTTGACCGGCTTCAGGCGATAGCGCTTGAGGTTCTTAAGGAGCGTCAGGATAAAGATGCCGGACTCTTGCTATATAATAGTGGAAACAGTGGCGGTGCAAGACCCAAAGCAGTTTTTTCTGATGAGGAAGGACACTGGATTGTTAAATTCCGCCACATATATGATCCTAAGGATATTGGTATTCAGGAGGCACGTTATAATGAGGCAGCAAGGAGATGTGGTATTATTGTGCCGGATTTCCGGCTTGTCAACGGCCGATATTTCACCTCCCGAAGATTTGATATCGACCCTGATGGAAATAGAATACACACTGCCACTGCCGGAGGATTACTGTGTATTTCTCTCCACGAACCGTTTATGGACTACTCTAATCTACTCGCTCTGACAGGCTATCTTACTCAAAACCACGAGGACGTTGAGCAGATGTATCGCAGAATGGTGTTTAATTATCTCACCGATAATAAGGATGATCACTGTAAGAATTTCAGTTTCTATGTTATCCGAGACTTAGAGCATGGAACATGGAAATGGAGGCTTGCACCGGCCTATGACTTAACTCTTTGCACGGATGGTTATAATGGAGAACACGCGACCTCCGTTAATGGTACGGGAAATCCTCGACTGTCTGATTTTATTGCTGTCGGTAAGAAAATCAAACTATCAGTAGAGCGATGTAATGAACTCATCGAGGAAGTGCGGGGCGGTTGCAGGGAGCTGATCCGATATGAAATAAAATAATAAAACTGATATGTCAAATAGATATTTATTTGTCTTATCGGACATATCAGCCTAATTAACGTGAGTTCGACATAAGGAGTCAGAATAAAGTCAACTGATTGTCAGTAACAAACTCCAGAGAGATAGATGGCTTC
>JAIDXU010000090.1 GCA_029058455.1 Paramuribaculum sp. | reverse complement strand
TTTTTGTTATGCCCGACGGAGAGATTCATAATATTGAAGTGATAAGGGGAGTTGAAAAAACATTGAACGAAGAGGCTGTAAGGCTCATCAGCGAGATGCCCGACTGGGTTCCCGGCAAAGTAGAGGGTGAGAAGGTCGCTACTCTCTGTATTCTTCCCATAGCATTCAGAAAATAAGATAGTTTTCACGGAATATGCTGATGATTACAGAACTAATGATTAACTTTGCGGCACTTTAACTCTATACCCAAATTCTGAAATGCTATCACAATCCGACTATCAGTCGCTTATCGAGGCCGAGATTTCACATCTTGCCCCCAAAAAACATCCTGATTCACTTTACGAACCTATCAGATATACTCTCAGCGGAGGAGGCAAGCGTCTCCGGCCTGTCTTGGTGCTGAGCGTGTGTGAGGCTTTTGGCGGCGTAGCTGCCAATGCTATGAATCAGGCTCTTGCGCTTGAGATGTTTCATAACTTCACATTGCTTCACGATGATGTGATGGATAAGGCTGACATGCGTAGAGGTAGAGTTACCGTTCATCGTCGCTGGGATGACCGCACTGCCATATTGAGCGGAGACGCCATGCTGACACTCGCTTCTCAGCAGATGATGGAGAAGTGTGATGAAGATCTTATCGGCCCGGTGTTGCGTCTTTTCAACGACACCGCCATGAAGATATATGAGGGCCAGCAGCTTGATCTTGATTTTGAAAACCGCATGGATGTCACCGTCGAGGAATATCTCGAGATGATAAGACTGAAAACATCGGTTCTTCTCGGCTGTGCTTGTGCCTTAGGCGCGATTATGGCGCGTGCCGACCGTCAGGATGTGGAGGCTTTCTATCGCTATGGCGAGGCTCTTGGTCTGGCTTTCCAGCTTCAGGATGATCTGCTCGATACTTTCGGCGATCCGATTGTGTTTGGCAAGGAGATAGGAGGAGACATAGCCAACGACAAGAAAACATGGCTTCTTATCAAGTCGCTAAGTGACGATACCACCGGAGTGGTGCGTCAGGAGATACTTCATCCTTCTGAAACCGCTGAGAAAATTGATCGCGTCAAGCAGGTTTATCTTGCTCTCGGCCTTCCCGAGAAGTGTCGTTCGCTCATTGACCTTTATGTAGAGAAAGCGATTGCAGAGCTCAACAGCGTGAAGCTGTCACATCCGGCCCGCGACTTTTTTGTGCAGCTTGCTGACCGTACACGAACCCGCACTCACTGATAATGGTCGATACTCATACCCATCCTTACCTGCCGGAGTTTGACGCCGACCGTGACGAGGTGGTCAGAAACGCGATTGCTGCCGGCGTGGAGATGATGATTCTGCCTAATGTAGATTTCTCCACCATTCAACCGATGAAGGAACTGGCAGCCCGTTGGCCTGAAAACACTCGAATGGCTATGGGTTTGCATCCCACCGAGGTAACCTCTTCGTGGCGTGATAATTTTGGAATTATTGAATCAGAGCTGCGTGGTGGCACGCCTTATGTTGCTGTCGGAGAGGTGGGCATGGATCTCTATTGGGATAAGACATGGCGCGAGGCCCAGATGGAGGCCCTTGACTATCAGATGAAGCTCGCCACACAACTCGGGTTGCCGGTGATAATTCACTGTCGCGAAGCTCTCGACGAGGTAATCGAGGTGATGAGCGGTTTGCCGGAGATTCCGCCACTGGTGATGCACAGCTTTGGCGGTACGGTCGAGGATGTGGAGCGTTTGCGCAAATACGGCGATTTTTATTTCGGTATCAACGGCATTGTGACCTTTAAAAACTCGCGGCTGCGCGAAGTGTTACCGGCGATAGGTCTCGACCGCATACTCCTTGAAACCGACGCCCCCTATCTCGCGCCTGTGCCATACCGAGGCCGTCGCAATCAGCCGGCCTATGTTGTGGAGACCGGCCGCGAAGTAGCCCGCTCGCTCGGAGTGGATTTTGATATGGTCAAAAGCGTGACCGACAGTTCGGCACGAAAATTTTTCGGAATCCGATAGGTTCAGCGCCCTGAATAGAGGGTGTTGTAGAAGTCAAGATATTCTCCTGAAGTTACATTGTCAAGCCATTGATTGTTGGCCAGATACCATTCTACGGTTTTTTCAATTCCCTCCTCGAATGTTACCGAAGGTTTCCATCCAAGCTCGTTACACAGTTTGGCGGGGTCGATGGCATAGCGCAGGTCATGACCCTTTCGGTCGGTGACAAAGGTTATGAGCGGAAGTGACGCGCCCGGTTCGCGGCCGAGCAGCCGGTCGGTTATGCTGATTACAAGTTTGACAATGTCGATATTTTTCCATTCGTTCAGGCCACCGATATTATAGGTTTCGCCAACACCTCCGTTGTGGAAAATCAGGTCGATAGCAGCGGCGTGATCCTCGACATAGAGCCAGTCGCGCACATTAAGCCCCTCGCCATATACAGGGAGCGGTTTATTGTGGCGAATATTGTTGATAAGCAGCGGGATAAGTTTTTCAGGAAATTGGTTGGGCCCGTAGTTGTTAGAGCAGTTGGAGATTTTCATCGGCATTCCGTAGGTGTGGTGATAGGCTCTGACGAAATGGTCGCTTGAAGCTTTGGAGGCCGAATAGGGGGAGCGGGGTGAGTAGGGAGTGGTTTCGGTAAACATGTCAGGCCCCGGCTCCAGAGATCCGTAGACTTCGTCGGTCGATACATGATAGAACAGTTTACCCTGCATGCCTTCGGGCTGTTTCTCCCAATAATTTTTAGCGGCCTGAAGCAATGAGAGAGTACCCATTACATTTGTGCGCGCAAAGGCAAACGGATCGAGTATCGAACGGTCGACGTGGCTCTCGGCAGCAAGATGGATAATCGAATCGATATTGTGGGCGGCGATTATTTCCGACATTCTGTCGAGGTCAACTATGTCGGCCTTTATGAATGTGAATCGCGGATTATTGATCACATCGCTAAGATTGTCGAGATTGCCGGCATAGGTCAGCAGATCAACGCAAACGATGTTGTAGTGGGGGTGAGCGTTGAGAAATCGGCGAATCACATGAGAGCCTATAAAGCCGGCACCTCCGGTTATAAGAATATTCCGTTTATCCATCTGGTCAGAATTTGAAAGGTGAGTCGAAAACCTCAATCATGGGAAGAAGTTTATCTTTGGGCGAAGTGATGGCCTCGCTATCGGCAAATGGGAGGGTAATGCCGAGCGCGGGGTCAAAAATATTTATTCCGCCTTCATGGGCGGGGGAATAATAGTTGTCACATTTATAGGTAAACAGTGCCTTTTCGGAGACAACCGCAAACCCGTGTGCCACACCGTGGGGCAGGAAAAGCTGAAGGTGGTTGTCGCCCGAGAGGGTCACCGACACATGCTGTCCGTAGGTGGGAGAACCTTTGCGCAGGTCAACGGCATAGTCGATCACTTCGCCCGAAAGCACTCTTACGAGTTTGGCCTGACACATCGGAGGAGCCTGAAAATGTAAACCTCTTATCACTCCATATTGGGAATAGCTTTCATTGTCCTGAACAAACCGCACGTCGCAGCCCGTGAGCCGCTGAAACTCTTTTTCAACAAAAGTTTCACAGAAATAACCGCGCTGATCGCGGATAATGTGAGGTTCGATTATTTTAACTCCGGGAATAACGGTGTCGATGACTTTCACAATTATATGAGGGTGTTGAATGTCGGTTATACTTAGGGGATAGAATTAATAGTCGTAGTGAGGAGGCGGTACGGTCTCGGCAAGTTTCATGAGATATTTGCCGTAGGAATTGTGGGCCATAGGCCGCGCGCTTTCCAGAAGCGATTGTTTGGTTATCCATCCTCGGCAGTAGGCTATACCTTCAAGACAGGCCACTTTTAGCCCCTGACGCTTCTCAATGGTTTCGATATAAGCCGAGGCTTCGGATAGAGAATCGTGGGTGCCGGTATCGAGCCATGCAAACCCCTGACCGAGCAGCTCGATGTCGAGGCGGTTTTCTTCAAGATAGAGCTGATTGAGCGATGTTATCTCAAGCTCGCCGCGTGCCGAGGGAGTGATGGTGAGAGCCTTCTCAACAACATCTCCGGGATAGAAATATAGACCGACTACGGCATAATCGCTCTTTGGATTGGCAGGTTTTTCTTCGATGGAGATTATACGGCCTGAAGGGGAAAATTCGGCCACTCCATATCTTGAGGGATCGTTGACATGATAGCCGAACACCGAGGCGTGGTTTTCTTTTTCGGCGCGTTTCACAGCCGAGCGTAGCTTTTCATTAAAGCCCGCGCCATGAAATATATTGTCGCCCAAAACCAGACATGCGGGTTCTCCCCCGAGCCATTCGGCGCCGATGATAAATGCCTGGGCCAATCCGTCGGGCGAGGGTTGTGGGG
>JAIDXU010000009.1 GCA_029058455.1 Paramuribaculum sp. | reverse complement strand
ATACCTTAATTTTAACTATAACCATCACAAGCGACGGAGCGACCGCTTCCCCGGCTCCGCCACCTTCAATAACTAATACCATCATGGACATTAACAAACTTATGAGCTCTCTCGAGCTCAAACACCCCGGAGAAAAAGAATATCTCCAGGCAGTGAAAGAAGTGCTTATCTGCGTTGCAGACATCTACAATCAGCACCCCGAGTTTGAAAAAGCAAAAATCATCGAGCGGATGGTTGAACCCGACAGAATCTTCACCTTCCGTGTTACATGGACCGACGACCGCGGCGAAGTGCAGAACAACATAGGCTACCGCGTACAGTTTAACAATGCCATCGGCCCGTATAAAGGCGGTATTCGTTTCCACGCCTCCGTCAACCTCTCTATTCTCAAATTCCTCGGTTTCGAGCAGACATTCAAAAACGCCCTCACAACCCTTCCGATGGGTGGCGCAAAAGGCGGCTCCGACTTCTCGCCCAGAGGCAAGAGCGATGCTGAAATCATGAGATTCTGCCAGGCTTTCATGCTTGAGCTCTGGAAAAACATCGGTCCCGACCGCGACGTTCCCGCCGGCGACATAGGTGTAGGCGGCCGCGAGGTAGGCTACATGTATGGCATGTATAAGAAACTCTGCAACCAGTGTGACGGCTCAATGACCGGTAAGGCTCTCGACTTCGGCGGCTCACGCATCCGTCCCGAAGCCACAGGTTTCGGCGCCCTCTATTTCGTGCAGAGCATGCTCAAGCTCAAAGGTCTTGACATCAAGGGCAAGACAGTGGCAGTGAGCGGATTCGGTAATGTGGCATGGGGTGCTACCCTCAAAGCTTCCGAACTCGGTGCCAAAGTAGTCACCATCTCGGGTCCCGACGGATATATCTATGATCCCGAAGGCGTTACCGGCGAAAAGATCAACTACATGCTCGAGCTCCGCGCCTCAGGCAACGACATCGTGGCTCCCTACGCAGAGAAATATCCCGAAGCTACATTCTATCCCGGCCGTCGTCCCTGGGAGCAGAAAGTTGACATCGCCCTCCCCTGCGCAACTCAAAACGAAGTCAGCAAGGAAGATGCCGAAAACCTCGTTAAAAACGGCGTGCTTCTCGTTGCCGAGGTTTCAAACATGGGCTGCACACCCGAAGCTATCGACACCTTCATCTCCAACCGCGTCACCTATGCTCCCGGTAAGGCTGTCAACGCCGGCGGCGTAGCTACCTCAGGTCTCGAAATGACTCAGAACGCCATGCACCTGCAGTGGAGCGCCGAAGAAGTCGACGCCAAGCTCCACACTATCATGAGCGACATCCACACCCAGTGCGTGACCTACGGCACCGAGCCCGACGGCTATCTCAACTACATGAAGGGCGCCAACATCGCCGGCTTCATGAAAGTTGCCAACGCCATGATGGGTCAGGGTGTAATGTAATTTCACCGACATCGACCTGCGCACTACCGCGCCGGTTCAAATATCAAATGCCTCAAAAATCTTCACACGATTTTTGGGGCATTTATCTTGATATTCCTATCTTTGCACATCCAACCCTCCAACCCGAGCAAAATGACCCTATCTCCACAACCGGCAATTTCGGTGATTGTGCCGTGCCACAACTCACAATCCACTATCGAACGCACCCTGCGCTCACTGGCCTCTCAGCCCGACACTCCGGGGGAAGAGATAGAGTTTGTGATCGTGCTGGATTATCCCGACGATTCCACACCCGAGATCGTGGAACGACTCGTCAAAGAACTTCCGGGGTTAAGACATCGCGCCGTGGTAATAAAACATGACCGCAACCGAGGGGCGGCTCAGGCTCAGGCCACAGGTATGCTTGCCGCCCGCGGAGAATGGCTGGGACGAGCAGATGCCGACGACTATGTGTCGCCCGGCTATTTCAGCAACCTGCTCCATTCCGCGCAGCTCGCCAACGCCCTCATAGCGGTTGCGCCTATGGCGGTGGAGACAGGAGGCAACAAACCGGCCAAGATTCTGATGCCTGAAAATCTCAGCAACCTCAACGCGCTTACGCTCAACACAGTCAATTTTTCGTTGGCCAACAAACTGTTTCACCGCAGTGTGGTGTTGGGCAACGAAGCGTTGCTGCCGATTGAACGAATGGATTGCTGGGATGACCTCTCGGTGGTGGCGAGAGTCCTCGCCCTCAACCCTACTATCGCATATACCGACACGGAAACGCTCTATCACTACACAATCCTCCCGGGAAAGAAATCGCTGTCGCGCACAGCCAAAGAGAAAATCCTCGCCGACCATATAGCCTGTGCGCGGATGATTGAAAGCTGGATGAAGCAACATGGCCTCACCGCACGATATACCCCGTTTCTCAACCGGCTGAAATTTATCAGCAAGGTGAAATATCTGCGCGGTCACAACCGCGACGTCAGGGCATGGAAAGAGACCTTTCCCGAAGTCAACTCACTTGCCACGCAAATCGGCGGTCTTCCGCTATGGCAGCGTCTCGCCTTTATGACCGTAGACAAGCTCCCCGCGGCCGTAACTTCGGCCGTGGCAAATCTTATTCCCTAAAAAGGGATTATTTCAGTCCGTCAGGACCGTAGAGATAACGGCGTATTGACTTTTTGGGAGTTTTGAGAAATTCCTCCTTCATGGTTAGATGACGGGCAATCTTGCTGTAGGCGGGCAGGCTCTGATTCACCTTCCTTACATTTTCCTCTATGAGCTTTTCCAAAGCCTCATCATTCATCTGACGCTGAGCCACATATTCGGGATCGGGATGTATCAGAGCTACCAGACGCCCCTTGTCATCATCCACAACCACACTCTCGCTCATGCCCTCGAGATTGTTGATCATCTGCTCGAGTTCCTCGGGATAGATGTTCTGACCCGAAGGACCGAGTATCATGTTCTTGTTACGGCCTTTGATCGAGATAAGCCCCTGAGCATTAAGAGTGCCTATATCGCCGGTATCCATCCATCCGTTGCTCTTTATCACCGCTTCGGTGGCCTCGGGATTCTTATAATAACCCTTCATCACATTGTCACCCTTCACCTCGATAGTGCCGGGAATATTGGCCGGATCGGGAGAGTCGATTCTGATTTCCATGCGGTCGACAATATGACCGCAGGTGCCGGGCTGCTGTTCGTTCCATGCCGCATAGCCCACCAAGGGTCCGCACTCGGTCATGCCATAGCCGACGGTAAAGGGAAATTTCACCTTGCGCAGAAATTGCTCCACATCCTGACTCAGAGCCGCGCCGCCGATAATCATTTCCTGAAGCTTGCCACCGAACACATCTATCAGTTTCTTGCGGATTGAGCGGTAGACAAACGAGTTGACAAAGGGTATGCTCAGCAGACGTTTCATTTTGGGAGTCTCGAGCATGGGGAATACTTTTTTACGTATAATCTTGTCGACAACCAGAGGCACCGACACCACCAGCTTGGGCTTAACCTTGGCAAATGCGCTGAGAATCACGGCAGGAGAGGGTGTGCGGGTGACGAAATTGATGTTGCAACCCTTCACAAAGGGGTGTAACAGGTCGACAGTGAGGCCGAACATGTGAGCCAAAGGCAGCATACACACCGTAGCATCACCCGGTTTAAGGAACTGAAGGCCGTCTATGCTATACTGCACATTGCTCCAGATGTTACGCTCGGTAAGCATAACCCCTTTGGGCGAACCGGTCGAACCGGAGGTGTAATTGATCATCACCACATCGTCGGGCTGAACCTCGGCATACTCGAGACGCGAGGGATTGATACCGGCGGGATATTTTTTCTCGACGGCACGGGCTACACCTGCGAGAGCTTTTGAAACCGTGGTCGATTTGCCCGGCTCATAGAGTGCAAGCGGCATATCGGTATCGAGAGCTATGACTCCGAGCAGCGAGTCAAGACCTGAGACATGAGGCTCGATGTTACGCCACACCTTATCATCGGCGAGAAGCACACGCGCATCGCTGTGAACAGTGAGCTTCACGATATCGGCGGGAGCGAAATCGGGGAGAATCGACACCGCAACGGCTCCATAGGTCACGATGGCGAGAAAAGCCACACCCCAGCGGGAGGAGTTGTGGGCGCAGATAGCGATATGCTCGCCCCGCTTTATGCCCGCGAGTTCGAAAGCGGCATGCATACGCGCTATAGCCTGTGCGGTCTGGAGATAGGTGTAGGAGAAACGTTGCCCGTCGATGTCGGTCAGAGCCTGTCGGCCGCTATTGTCGGCGATAGCCGCCGCAATATATTTGTTGAGGGTTGGCTGTGGTGTCATATTCTAATTGTTTTTCAATAGTTTCTGATATCCGCGATATGCACGGACTTTTTGAATTCTGGTATGAGGGAAATGAATCGGCAACAAACTCTTTGCGCGGGTCATCTCTTCTTTACAACAAGCAAAGTTACTACATATTTCACTAACCTCGCAATTTTTATTAATTTTGCAGGTGATTATGTCATTCAGCATTTTAAACTCCTCCGGCAATAAGGTACGCGTGGGCCTCGTAGGGCTCGGGCGCAGAGGACTTGCCACCTTGCGTCGCTTCTCTGTCATAGCGCAGGCTGAAGTCGTGGCTCTGTGCGACAGGATTCCCGAAGCCATCGACGCGGCAGTAAATATTCTGCCCCCCTCATCCCCTCGCCCGCGGCTTTATGTTGACTGGCAGGACCTTGTGGAAAGCAAGGAGATTGATCTGGTGTATGTATGCACCGACTGGGGCACCCACGCCCCCATTGCTATCGCAGCCATGCGAGCCGGCCATGATGTGGCCGTCGAGGTGCCTCTGGCCGTGACTATCGAGGAATGTCGGGAGATAGTAGCCGTAAGCCATACCACCGGCCGCATCTGCACCATGACCGAAAATTGCTGTTATGACCCCTTCCATCTCGCCCAGCTCTCTATGGTGGAGAAAGGTTTGCTCGGCATAATCACCCATCTCGAAGGAGCGTATATCCACGACCTGCGCCATGAACTCGAAGGAGCGAGAAGATGGTATGTTGAAATGGGACGGGCCAACGGAGCCAATCCCTACCCCACCCACGCCATAGGGCCGATATGTCAGCTCATAGCGGCTGCCGATCCCGGCGCGGAGACACCCGACCGACCGGTAGCCCTCATGTCGCTAAGTTCGTCGATAACCCCCGACGGCCCCAACACCACCCTTGTGCGCACGGCCAAAGGGCGCTCGATAATGCTCCAGTATGACATCTCCACACCGCGGCCCTATTCGCGAATCCAGATGATTTGTGGTTCGGCCGGTTATTCGGCCAAATATCCCGAGATGATCATCCAGGCCGATTCGATCTACGGCGGGGAACCGCTCAAAGGAAATCAACTTAAGGAATGGCTCGACCGCGAAGCTCATCCGTGGGTTAAGGAATATGAACCTGATGCACGACGGCTCGGAGTTGACAACATGATGAACTATATCATGGATCGGCGCCTGTTTGACAACATACTCAATTGCCGCCCGCCCGACATATCGGTTGCCGACGCCGCCCTATGGTCGGCTTTCGCTCCCCTCACCTCCATGTCGGTCAAGGGGGGAGGCATAGAGGTACCGATACCCGATTTTCACACTCCGTTATCATAATCCGGCGACAGCCATGCCTGCAAATTTGTTTGGCAAAGATGAAGTAAAATCCGACGTTAAGCATTATCTTTGCAATGCCAACAATCCTGACAACAAATGAACTCACAACCATCCGGCCATCCTGCTGACCAACCGGGAGCTTCTCCCTACACCCGAGGTGCACGCGACGGACTGGGCTTCGGCCTTTTTCTCTCGGTGATGTTTCTCAACACGGTCTATTCCGGTCAACAGGCTTGGTTTTCGCTCGTGGCTTTTGCCATGATGATGGCGGTACCTTTCATAATCTACCGCTGTCTGCGCCGCAGCTATATTGCTGACGGCGGTACCACCCTGCTGTCGTCGCTCTGGATGCACGGCATAATGATATTTCTCTGCGGCTCGATAATCGCAGGGCTGGTTGAAGTGATATGGTTTAAGTATGTCAACCCCGGCTTTGTTGTCGAGCAGATGAAGCTCATGATTGAGCTTTACCGCGATTATCCGTGGGAGCGGGGTCGTGAGGTAGCCTCGCTGCTGCAATCGATGATCGACAACAATATGGTGCCTACCACTATGGCGATAGTCACCGAAATGATATGGCTGAGCGTGTTTAGCGGCTCCCTGCTCTCCGTGCTTATGGCGGTGCTGGTGAGAGCGCGCAAGATTCCCGCCCGTCCCCGAAAAAAATAAAAAACACTCAATTCAAATCTCTGTCCGCGTGGATATTTCAGTAATCATTCCATTATATAACGAAGCCGAATCGCTTCCCGAGCTCGAAGCCTGGATTGAACGCGTAATGGCTCAAAACGGCTTTTCTCACGAGATAATATTCATCGACGACGGTTCGACCGACGATTCATGGAAAGTAATCGAAAGTCTGGCCGAAAAAAATCCTGCGGTGAGAGCCGTGAGATTCCGCCGCAACTATGGCAAAAGCCCGGCACTCTATAATGGCTTCGCACTTGCCGAGGGTGATGTGGTGATAACGATGGATGCCGACCTGCAGGACTCCCCCGACGAGATTCCGGAGCTCTACCGCATGATAACCGACGATGGCTATGACCTTGTGAGCGGATGGAAGCAGAAACGTTATGACCCCCTGTCGAAGACTATCCCCACCAAGCTCTTCAATGCCACAGCCCGCAAGGTGAGCGGTATTCACAATCTCCACGATTTCAACTGCGGTCTGAAAGCTTATAAAAACGAGGTGGTGAAGCATATCGAGGTCTACGGCGACATGCACCGCTACATTCCCTATCTCGCCAAGATAGCAGGATTTACAAAGATAGGCGAGAAGGTCGTGCACCATCAGGCCCGCAAATACGGCAAATCGAAATTCGGTCTCGACAGGTTTGTCAACGGCTATCTTGATCTGGCTACCCTGTGGTTTACCGGCAAATTCGGAGTGCGCCCGATGCACTTCTTCGGCCTTCTCGGCTCTCTGATGTTTCTGCTCGGCTTCATAGCCATCATAGTAGTGGGAGTGCCCAAGCGCTACAATCTCTATGCCGGCCGGCCCTACATACTCGTTACCGACTCACCCTATTTCTTCCTCTCGCTCACTACCATG
>JAIDXU010000089.1 GCA_029058455.1 Paramuribaculum sp. | reverse complement strand
GTTTGGCAATCAGATACAATCGGTCATACCACAATGCACCGAACTGGTTGGTACATCCTAATTCCTTGCCGGGATTGTCAGTCTGTATGATGCGGTATCTCCAGAACTGTCCATCAGGGTCGTCAGGCAAAAGATAGTTTACGGTAGAGTTCTGATGCCCGTACCAGTCTTCATTAACCCAAATAATTCCTTGGGTATAATCCGTCTCCTGAGCGGCTATGGTCGAAGCCATAGCCGCCAGGAAAGCGGAGAATATGATGGCAGCACGTTTCATTAGCGGATTATAACTTTCGTGCTGAGGTTAGTGTCGGAGGTGAGGATATACACTCCGTTGTGAGAACCGAAGTCGAAGATATAGTTGTCGGAGTCAACATTGAATGTTGCCACCTGCTGACCCGTCACGCTGCAAATGCTGAAGTTATGCCCGGCAAAGCCGTTGATATAAATGCGCTTGCCATCACACTTTACTGTGGCTGTGTCTTCAGCACCTGAGTTGATACCGGTCTGAATCATAACCTTAACATTGATTGTCTTAGTCACAGTACGACCGTTTGACTGAGCAGCAAGAATAAACGCACGCTTACCCGCCCATTTAGGAGATACTGTCAGCTTTCTACCGTCGAGACTCACCTCTGCAACCTTCGTCTTGTCATCGTCTTTTATCGTGGCATCAAGAAGCGAAAGTCGTATATTGGCATCGATATTATCCTTATCCGATACGAGTTCTGACAGGTCGATTTCCTTGTCGCTGTCGCCAACCACGAAGGTCATATCCTCAAGGTCGATAACAGCGTCGTGCTTATCAGGTAATATGGGAAGCGACTGGAACCAGTAGTAGGGATTGAGCTTGAATGTGCGTGTGATTTCGGCTGAGGTTCCGTCGACGAAGTGCACCCAATGGTCGCGATACTGACCGCTGGCGGCGCCTTTGCGGCCGGTCATAACGATTAAGCGGTTGTTGCGAGGATCAAACACCGAGGTTCCGTAGTTCATCTGCTCAACCTCTTCGCCGAAACCGTTTACACCTTTGAGACCGGCCAGCGAGAAAAATGGCTGAATGGTGGCGGGATCATCGGTCTTGGGATTGAAGCGGTAGTAGTAGGTACCGCCACCGACAATCGAGCCTGCGCCGGTTGTAAACCAAAGGTTACCCGTAGTGTTGTCGCCCTTGAAGGCGGTAGAGCGCCAGGCACCCCATCCACAGGCAACCGTGCCAATCTCTGCGGGCATATCTATACGGGCTGTCTCTTGCAAAGTTTCGGGGTCAATGCCAACGAAAACAGAATGTCCGTCGGTTATTGTGGCATACCATACCATGCCGTCGGCTGTCTGGGTCACACCCTGAGCATTGGCATCTGCAATAGTCTTTACAACCTCATCGGTAATGGGATCAATACAAAGAATACCGGTACTCTGCATCACGGCATAGACATATTTACCGCCGTTGATAATATCGCCAACCTGGCCGTTATATAAATCCACGCCATTGCTTGCGGCAAGATGACCGATAACTTCAGGATTCTCAACATCCGAAATATCGAAGACGAAAATACCGTTGCTTGTGGAAACATAGATTTTGTTTTCGGTTGCACCGGCCACTGCGCGGCCGTCGCCACTTTTACCATTGAAGGTGGGACGGCTGTAATAGCCTCCGACTCTCTTCAATGTCCTTGCATCAGCAATTACCACGCAACCGCCACCGCGGAGTACGTCACCGCCGTCGTCGGGCTGCTTTGAAATCACAATCAGCTTGTCGTTCCAAATAGTGCCATACTGAGAGGTGCAGCCGAACGACATACCCGGATTTTCACGCTCGTAAGCCTGATAAATAATTTCGTTATCGGGGGTGATATAGTTCAGACCGCCATTAGTGTGGCCAAACCACTCTTCGTTAAGAATTATAGTTCCGTCTGTATAGCCGCCGGGAATGGGTGTACGATCGCTTTCGAGCACATTGACCACAAAGTCTTTTTCATAAGCACCATCAGCTGAAACGACATGTACTTTAGCGGGCTTGTCACCGGTAGGACGGTGACCCGACAGTTCAAAGAACTGCACGCGTGTGCCGTCGTTATCCCACCAGTTCACTTTATAAGTCGAACAGGTATAATTATCGCGAGATGTGCCGTTGTCAGAAAGGGTGATTGTCACATCCTTTATATCGGCATTCTCAGGCAGAACGACAGGACGAAGGCCGATAAGCTGCTTTACATAGACGTTGATTACACCGTCCTCCGTACCCGGGCCAAAGTTAACGCTTGTCACGGGATTCTCAAGGTCGCAAGTAAGATTAAATTCAGCAGATACGCTTTGGTCATTGCGTGTGAACACAGTCACTTTGGTTGTGCCTTTGGCCGTTTTGGTTTTCAGGCCGGTGGTAACAGCATAAGAAGCATATTTTGTATCTTCAACTGTTGCAGACACAGCAGTGTAAGTTGCATTGGCCGGTTCATAATCAAATTCCAGCGGCACTTCCTTGTTAAGACCGGATTTAACTTCCGCACTCTTCATTATGATAGAAGTAATGGGCACCTCGGGAGCTTCAACATTGAGAGTCATCCAGTTACTTTCATAGTAGCCGTAAGTGCCGTACATCTGCGGACGGTAGCGCACATAGGTTGTGCCAGTTGAGCCGGTTAATGTTGGCATTGCGTTATAGGTGTCACCAACCAACGTATAAGGTGTGATGATAATGCTGCGATCCAGTTTATAGCTTGTATTGCTCGAAGACGCCTGCCAGTTGGTAGTGGAACTGAGTTTTCCATCGGGCACCTGAACGAAGCATGGCAGCACGATACCATCGTCGCTGAGCTTCACAGTCATTTCTTCGGGAAGCCACACACCCACCTCTGAGGGCTGTGGAATATAGAAAAAGTAGTCTGACTGAGAGGCGTCGGTTCCATCGGCCGATAATGTCAGCACCTTAGTAACACCGTCTGCAGCAAGGATAGGATCAGAGGCGGGAATTACCCTGACGCCTTTGATATCCATATCGTCAAACACCGTTTTCGAGTCGCCATTGAGGTCAACACTGATAACGGCTTGATTGCCGGTGATCTGCACCGACATGCGGTCATCGGCGGCTTTGATCAACGCGAGAGCCTCCATTGCATTGAGATTCTCATTGTCGGATTTGACAGCGTAGACAAAATTGTTGATGTGATCAGGCACATCATAGCGCATAACGAGCAGGTAGGTATTGGCACCTTCTCCTATCGTAAAGCGCACTTTCGACAGGTCGGGAGATCCTGCCGATATACTTGCGACACTCAGTAGAGAGAATGCAAGCATTGAAAAGAGCTTTTTCATTTGTAGGAATATAATTGGTTTAGTGAATTAATCGTTTCTCAACACGATTACCTTTGCGGACAATATAAAGGCCGGGAGCAAGATGACGGACATCAACCTGAACTCCTGTCAAAGTGTAGTACTCCTCGGGAGTATCATCATCGATTTCAACAGTCGTGATTTTTGTAGATTTGCTTGGTTCGCAGTAAACATAAAGGTTCTCATCATCCGACGGAGGTACGCCCTCGCCAACGCCACCTACTTTGGGGCTTTCGAACATAGTCAACGACCAGCCGTCGATACAACCATCATAGAGCTGACGGCCTGAAAAGCCGGTGCCGCTATACATCCAATCGGGATTAGAGCCGCTGATAGTCCAGTAGCTCCAATAGCCGGCATACCATGCCGATGTCCACCAGCCATACTCCCAGCCTTCGTCAGTCATATCCCAGCAATCGTAATCATAGGCGGGATAGCCGTAGGTTGGTTGGTCGAGCGGATGCTGAATGAAATGCGAACCTGATGTACGGGCATGTTCAATTGCCTCAGCACAAATTTTGGGAGTGTTGTCGCCCGGGGCTTCCGATTGACCGAACAGCTTGTTGGAGTTGTAGTAGTCGAAGTTGATAAACTCGTAATCAACAGCCTTTTCGAAATCGAAATAAATGTGGCTGAGCAAACGATCAGCCTCCCCTACCCCGATGCCGCATACGGTTGAACCATACTGGCCGGTAATCTGGGTGAGGAGCACCAGATTGTCGTTGTTGGCGCAGATAGCCTTGAACATATCTTCGCCGGTTGGTTTTTCGCCCTCTTCCCAGCGGAATCCCCACACATATA
>JAIDXU010000088.1 GCA_029058455.1 Paramuribaculum sp. | reverse complement strand
ACCTATTGCCGTAGAGAGTGTAACTATCTCCAATCTGCCTGAAAACAATATTGTTGTTATCGGTCAGGAGGATGTAAAGCTCACAGCTACCGTGCTGCCCGAAGATGCCAACACCATCACTTCGCGTGAGTGGTCAAGCTCCAATCCCGATGCCCTTGAAGTTTCGGCCGAGGGTGTTCTGACTCCCAAAGCCAGAGCCGAGAAGGTTGAAATCTCCTATACCGTGACCTACGAAATCGATGGCACCTCAAATACTATAAGCGATAAAGTCGCTATCGATGTAATAAGCCCCGTTACCGAAATTCAGGGTCTCCCCGAAACGTTTGAAATGCCTCTCACCACCCACCGTTTCGACCTCAAGATTCTCCCCGAAGACGCCAACAATTCTGACGTGAAATGGACTCTCTCCGACGATCCCGAAAATGAGGAGGAGGAAAATGCCGCGCTTGCAGGCGCCTCAATCGATGAGGATGGTAACCTTACAGTTTCTGAATACGGATCGTTTATTCTCACCGCAACAGCTGCCGACGGTTATGGTGCGAAAGCTGAATGTAAAGTTACCGTAAGACCGTTTGCCGAAAGCATCACCCTCTCACATGAAACAGCCGACATTTATGTTGAGTCGACTCTGAAAATCAATGCTGAGATAACTCCCGAAAACGCAGTCGAAACCACTACCATCACCTGGACCTCATCTGACGAAGAAGTGGCAACCGTAAGCGCCGAGGGTGTGATCACCGGTGTGGCCGAAGGCACAGCCGTAATCACTGCCTCTGCCGATGGTTTCAACGGCAATGAAATCAAAGCCGAGGTTACAGTCAATGTCAAGACCTACCCCTCTGAAACCACAACATTCCCCGGCTTCCTCACAATCACAACCTCAGAAGGTGAAACCAATACCCACGAAACTTCAGTGACTGTAATCACCACTTCTGATGAACACTGCACTGTTAAACTCCCCGGATTTAAAATCATGGGTATGCCTGTCGAAGCTCTCACTCTCGAAAAGATAGGCTATACCGTTGATGCCGAAGGCAATGAAACAACTCCCGATTCACGCTCTTATCAGGGTAGCTTCGAGAATATGAGCGTATTAAACGGCGCTGTAACCTTCTCAGGCTCACTCACCGGTAACAACGTAGGTAATGAACTTAACCTCAACGCCACAATCAACGTTGAAAGCTGGGGCGAGACTGTCGAAGTAGTGTTCGCGCCTAACTATGAGGCTCCCTTCACCGGTGCGGTTAACAACACCTACCTTCCCGGCACTCTCAATGTAACCCTCACCGACATTGACCGTGACAATGAAACCGTAACTGCCGAAATACCCCTCACAGTTAACATCGCTACTTCGGTCAACAGCGAAGGTGAAGTTCTCCCCACCTGCTCAATTGAAATTCCCGCATACTCAATCGGCCGATATGAGTTCCCCGAAATGAAGTTTGACAATGTAACCGTGAGCGGTGCAACTACCCTCATGCAGTTCTATTCAGAGTTTGAATCATTTGAGGTTAACGATGAGATCGGCTCGATAACCGGCACTCTCGAAGGCTCGATGAAAGGCCACGAAATGGCTCAGTTCAACCTCAACTTCAACTTCGACTACGCGCATGTATCCGTTCAATCAACCTTCACCTATGGTAAGATTGAAGACAACATCTATAAGGGCACTCTCACCATCGACATGGGAGGCAGCGACATCACCGGCGGCGGTCAGGATGCTGTGGTGATCATCACACCCTCGGCCGACGGCATGTTCTGCACCCTCACACTCCCCGACTTCGAGCTCACCGGTATCGGCAAACTCGGCGACATCATTGTTACCGACGTAAGGATGACCGACGACGGTATCGACCGAATTGTATATCAAGGCCAGACTATGGGTATGCAGCTTATGGGCGGTGCAATCGAAGCCGATGTTTACCTCAACGGTTATTCAACCTATGAGGGCTTCGCCACCTTCGACATCATTGTGGTATGGAACGGAATCAATATCCGTGTGCGCTTCAACGGCGAGCTTACCAACGGCCCGATTACTTCATCGGTAGAAGTAATCTCAGCCGGCAACGAGGCTCCGGTGTTCTACAACCTCAACGGTGTAAGACTCAATGTTGAAAGCGTTTCATCACTCCCCGCCGGCATCTACATAGAGCGCTGCGGCAACAAGACCCGCAAGATTCTCGTAAAATGATCGCCGCCTGAAAACGGTTTATCATAAACCCTGACAAAATCCCGATGTGATTTAAGCCGCAAGGCGGTCACATCGGGATTTTTTTATTTTGTCACAACAGATTTTATGCTTATATTTGCAATAATTTCCATAACCATTATCACCTTAGACTCATGTCTGCAAATTCCACCCTCTCAGCTGCTCCTGCTCCGGATTCAACCGCGCCCAAACATCGCAGACCCGGTCTGCTGGTACGTATCATCATAGGCATGGCGCTGGGTATAGGTTTGGGATTTTTCATGCCCGAATGGTTTGCCCGTCTTGCAGCCACTTTCAACGAGATATTCTCTCAATTTCTCGGCTTCCTCATTCCGTTAATCATAATAGGATTTGTAACACCCGCCATTGCCGATATAGGCTCAAAAGCGGGAAAAATGCTTTTGGCTACCGCGCTCCTCGCCTATGCCATGACTGTCATGTCGGGACTGCTGAGCTATTTCACATCTGCGGGTCTCTTTCCCGGCCTCCTCTCTTATCTGCCGGCTGTAAACGACGACCTGACTGACGAAGCCGCCTCGCTCGCACCCTATATCTCCGTACCCATTCCTGAGCTGTGCAATGTAATGACCGCATTGGTATTGTCGTTTATGCTCGGCCTGGGTATGGCTTATACCAATTCATGTGCGTTGAAAAAAGGATTCGACGACCTGCTCGAGATTGTCAGCAAAACCATCAACAAGGTTGTCATTCCCCTGCTGCCGTTCTACATCTTCGGCATATTTCTCATAATGACCGTAGAAAATAAAATCGGCAAAGTAATGAGTGCTTTCGCCCTCGTGATAGTGGTGATATTCGTGATGAGCGTAGTGTTGCTCATACTGCAATATTCCATCGCCGGAGTTGTGGCGAAT
>JAIDXU010000087.1 GCA_029058455.1 Paramuribaculum sp. | reverse complement strand
ATTATAAACCATAAATCATTATCATGAAGAAATCGCTTTATTCGATTCTTACGGTTCTGGCGTTGATTCTGGCGGGGGTCGCTATTCCGACCAATGCCGCTCCGAGAGTCAATCTTACGCCGTGGCCGCAGTCAATCACTATTCAGGAAGGTGATTTTACCCTTACTCCCGGTTGCTCGATCGGAATTGTAGGTGGTACTGCCACCGAGGAGCATCAGGCCGAGCTGACAAAATTTGTGAAGGCTATCAATGCCGCTACCGGTCTCAATATGACCGTGGGCACATCATCTCCCGCTATTGCAGTAACCATCGACTCTTCGAAAGGTGACGAGGCTTATGGTCTCGTTGTCAACAAGGATAATGTAGCTATTTCGGCTGCCACTCCCGCCGGACTCTATTTTGCACTTCAGAGCGTCAAGAAAATGCTTCCCGCCAATGTGATGGCCGGTAAGATGGCCGAAGGTCAGGTTACATACGCTCTTCCCTGTGTAACTATCGAGGATGCACCCCGTTTCAGCTTCCGCAGCTTTATGCTCGACGTGAGCCGTCACTTCTATGATGTTGACCAGATCAAGAAGATGCTCGACATCATGACAGTTTACAAGCTCAACCGCTTCCACTGGCACCTCACCGACGACCAGGGCTGGAGACTTCCCATGCCGAAATATCCCAAGCTCACTCAGGAAGGTGCCACTCACTACAACACTCTCCGCACTGATTTCAGCCAGCAGAAGCAGTGGCGTGAGGGCGAGGGCGTTCCTTATGGTCCCTATTCATATACCGAAGATGAGATCCGTGAGGTAGTAGCCTATGCCAAAGAGCGTCACATCGAAGTGATTCCCGAAATCGATATGCCGGGTCACATGGTGGCCGCCATCCATGCCTATCCCGAATTCAGCTGTAACCCCGACGGCTCTTGGGGCGACAACTATACTCATGAGGTATGGAACAAAGGTGGTGTGTCGAAAGACGTGCTCGATGTTTCAAATCCCGCTGTTCAGCAGTTTGTGAAAGATGTTGTTGATCAGCTTGCCAGTCTTTTCCCCTACGATTACATCCACATCGGCGGTGACGAATGTCCCACCGAGGCATGGTCGAAGAGTGCTTCAATCAAGGCATTCAAAAAGGAAAACCGTCTTTCTAGCGACACTCAGGTGCAGACATGGTTCACCAAAATGATTGCTGAATATGCTCTTGAAAATTATGGTAAGAAAATCTGCGCATGGAATGAGCTTATCACCAATTCGGGTGCTGACATGCGCATGGTAAGAGCCCTTGAAGATCCTATTATCTATTGCTGGTATCCTGCCACAACCGGAGCCAGTACCGCTCAGTCAAACAAGCTGAAACATGTCTACACCCCTTTCAACGGCGGTTATTATATCAACCGTTCTTATAGCGGTTTTGACAAGGTTGGTGCTGTTAACGACGGTGCCCTGAGCATTTCTTATAACCACAACCCGCCCGAAAACAGCTATTGTATCGGTGTGCAGGGCACATTCTGGTGTGAGCAGGTCGACCGTCCCACCGATGTGGAATATCTTGCTCTTCCCCGTCTGATCGCTTTGTCTGAACAGGGTTGGACTCCCTCGGCTTCGAAAGATTACAATGCGTTTATGCGTCGTCTGGCCGCCGACACCGAGATGCTCAAGCTCGCCGGTTATAATTATGGCGCTCATCAGATTGTTGACCCCAACAGCCTTTCCAAGCCCGATCCCAACAAGTGGTATTACATGACATCAAAGTGTGGCGATGACCGCTCAGGCCGTATCTGGGAGCTTGCCGCTGCCGGTTCCGATCTTCTCAGCCGCTATGGTAAAGCCAAGGTCAATCAGCTTTGGACCAACGACACCAAGGATGAGGAAAATGATTATCAGCTCTTCAGATTTGTTGAAGATCCCGCCAACGAGGGCCATTACGCTATTATCTGTAAAGGTATGAACGGTGGCTCTCTCAACCCCAAACCCACCGGAGTCTCCACAACCGGCCGCTGGGAGTATAGCGATAATGTGACCTACGGATTTATTCTCGATCCTACCCACTATGGCAGCGACAATGATGTGTTCCATTACTCTATCCGTCCTATCGATGACAACGGCCACTGGCTCAACTTCTCAAAGTCAGGACAGGATTATGCCATAAATGTTTATACCAATCCGGCTGACGGCAGCGGTGGTCTCATGGCCTTTGTTCCCGCCGATGGAGAGGTTGAACCCGGCCCCGGTCCCGACGATCCTGTTGTTGACGATGAAGTTCCCGCACCCGGTAAATATTACCGTCTGCGCACCCGCTTTAACGGCGCCCAGAGCCAGCCCCGCTACGGCTCATGTATCGAGCTGCTCCGCGACGATGCCGGCAAAGGTAATAACGCCCAGGCCAACCGTCTGTGGCACAACCAGCCCGCAGAACCCGGTGATGACAACTACGAATATCAGTGGTTTACATTTGAGGCTGATCCCGAAGGCTCAGGCTACTATGCTATCGTCTGCATGGCCAAGCCCGAAGGCTCGGTAAATTCCGTTCCCTCGGTTGCCAACAACAGCAATACCGCCCGCTTTGACTATGATGACAACGCCAAGCATTACGGCTTCTATCTCGTAGAGTCAACCTCAAAAGGTTCAACCCAGGGTGTTGACGATGAAGGTTTCTATAGCGCTATCACATCGAAGGATGCCGCTGATGGATGGTATCTCAACATCTCGGCCGCCGGTCAGGGCTATTCGGTGCACCTCTACAGCGACCCCACCGACCAGAATGCCGGTATCTTTACTTTCGAGCCTTATCCCGCAGCCAAAGTTCTCGTGACTGTGAAATATCATCACCTTACCCGCGGCCAGCTCTGCGACGACAAGACATTCGACGTTGAGGAAGGTTCGAAATTCACTCCCGAAATTCTCGAATTTGAAGGACTTGAATATTTAAAGACCGAAATCGAAGGCTCTGAGTCGCTTGATAAAATCACCGCTCCCACTACTGTTACCCTCTACTATCAGGATGCCTCGGGCATTGATATCATCAATATCGACGCCGCCGACGGTAAGGCATCTATCTATGATATGTCGGGTAGAAAGCTGCGCGCCATCACCGCCCCCGGCTTCTATATCGTGAATGGTGTTAAGATTTTCGTGAAATAACCCTGCCGTCATTCATATCTGTTATATAATGCTGACACACCGCTAACCCTGAAACAGTCACGGATGTAGCGGTGTGTCTTTTTTATCGAATATTACCGACTAACCAAATCATAAATCAGAATTGATATGAAATTCAAGTTTATTTCTGTTGTAGCCTCATTGACACTGTCGCTGATGTCGGCCGTGACAATGGCTCAGGAAACTCCTCAGGTCAATCTCACGCCCTGGCCTCAGCAGCTTCAGATAAACGAAGGCTCGTTTACTCTCGCTCCCGGAACCACCGTAGGCATTGTCAGCGGCTCGGATAAGCATGACTATAAAGCTGAAATCCATAAATTTATCAATGCCGTCAACAAGACCACCGGTCTCGGACTGAAGGAAAGTTCTTCAAATCCCGTGATTGCCGTTACCATTGCTCCCGACTATGAGGCCGAGGGCTATGGACTTGAAATCACACCTGCCGGTATCAATATCTCAGCTTCAACCCCCACAGGCCTTTTCTATGCTTTCCAGAGCATCAAGAAAATGCTTCCCGCCAATGTCTCGGCCGGTAAGCCTGTGGCCGGAACCGTGGCCTATACTCTTCCCTGCCTCACCATCGCCGACAATCCTCGATTTGAATATCGCGGCTTTATGCTCGACGTGAGCCGTCACTTCTATGATGTGGCCGAGCTTAAGAAAATGCTCGATATAATGTCGGTATATAAGCTCAACCGTTTTCACTGGCACCTCACCGACGACCAGGGCTGGCGTCTCCCCATGCCCAAATATCCCAAGCTCACCCAGGAGGGCGCCATTCACCACAACACTCTCCGCACCAATTTCAGCACTCAGGAGCAGTGGCGCGAGGGTCAGGATGTGGCCTATGGTCCTTATTCATATACCGAGGATGAGATCCGCGAGATTGTAGATTATGCCAAAGATCTTCATATCGAAGTGATTCCCGAAATCGACATGCCCGGCCACATGGTGGCTGCAATCCATGCCTATCCCGAGTTCAGCTGCAATCCCGACAGCTCTTGGGGTGAGGAATATAATCACGAGGTGTGGAACAAGGGTGGTGTGTCGCGCGACGTGCTCGATATTTCCAAGCCCGAAGTTCAGCAGTTTGTCAAGGATGTTGTAGACCAGCTTGCCAATCTTTTCCCCTACGAATATATCCATATCGGTGGTGACGAATGTCCCACCGACGCATGGGCCAAGAGCGAGAGCGTGCAGGAATTCAAGAAGCAGAAAGGCTTTGACAACGATACCCAGCTCCAGACATGGTTTACCAAGATGATCGCCGACTACGCTCATGATAAATATGGAAAAAAAATCTATGCATGGAATGAGTTTGTGACCAACGACGGCGCAGACCTCGAAATGGTTAAGACTCTCGACGATCCCGTGATTTTCTGCTGGTATCCCCCTCAGGCCGGTGTCGACACCGCCGAGGCCAACGGCTGGAAACATGTCTACACTCCTTTCCACCTCGGCTACTACATCAACCGTGCCTATAAAGGCTTCGATAAATATGGTGCAGGTGGTGACGGTGCCCTCAGTCAGACATATAGCCATAATCCCCCTTCTAATGAACATTGTATCGGTGTGCAGGGCACATTCTGGTGTGAGCAGGTCGACCGTCCCGAAGATCTGGAATATCTCGCTCTGCCACGTCTCATCGCTATCGCCGAGCAGGGCTGGACTCCCGAAAATCTCAAGGACTATGACAATTTCTCCAACCGCATGATCGCCGACAAGGAGCTGCTTGAAATGGGTGGATATAATTTCGGTAAGCACCAGATTGTCGACAAGTCGAAAATCAGCAAGCCCGATCCCGAAAAATGGTATAAGATGACCTCTCTGGCTATGGGTCCCCGTTATGGCCGCGCATGGGAAGTGATTTCAGAAGATTCTCCCCTTAACGGCGATTTTGCCGACAATGGCGCCGAGCCGGGCAAACTGTGGTCGAACGACTCTTTTGAGGGCAACGACTATCAGCTTTTCAAGTTTATTGAAGATCCCGCCAACCCCGGCAATTATGCCATTATCTGTAAGGGCGTCGGTTCAGGTTCTCTCAATCCCCAGCCCGTTAAAACCGGCAACGGTGACCGCTGGCAGTATGATCCCGAAAACGTGGTATATGGCTTTGTGCTCGACGCCGGCAACTATGGCGAGAATCAAAACGGATCTTTCCACTACTCCATCCGCTCGGCCTCTGACAAAGCCAAATGGCTTAACTACGCTTTGGGCGGTCAGGGATTTTCGATCAACGTCTATAACGACCCTGCCGACGGCAGGGTC
>JAIDXU010000086.1 GCA_029058455.1 Paramuribaculum sp. | reverse complement strand
AATAATGATGTTTCTCTGTGTCACGGTGCTGTGTCTTGTCATGGGCTCGGTGATAATGGCTATGACCGGAGTTTCCACAACTCCGAGAATGAGAATATCGACCATAGTTCAGGATATAGTCATATTTATTCTTCCGGCAATAGCCACCGCGGTAGTGATAACCCGCCGACCCGCCGACCTGTTACTGCTTACCCGCCGACCGGGAGCTGTGATAACAGCGGCAGCCCTCATCGGCACATTGGTGTCGATACCCGCCATGAATCATATCATTGACTGGAATGCCTCCCTCCCCCTGCCCGAATCTCTCCGCATGGCCGAAGATCAGGCTCAGGAATCAATTAATCTGCTTGTAGGCAACGGCTCGTGGGGCTCGCTGATCATAACCCTGCTGATAGTCGGAGTATTGGCAGGTTTGAGCGAGGAGCTGTTTTTCAGAGGATGTATGCAGCGCATATTGTCGAAATCAGGATTCGGCACCCACGGCTCGATATGGGTCACAGCCATTCTGTTTTCGGCCGTTCACATGCAGTTTGAGGGATTTGTGCCGAGAATGTTGCTCGGAGTGTGGTTCGGCTACCTGCTGGTGTGGAGCGGCTCGGTATGGCTCCCCATCATGGCACACATACTCAACAATCTGCTGGCCGCCACAGCCTTATGGCTCGGAATGCGTGACCCGGCCGCCGGCGAAGCCCTGAGCAACTTCGGCAGTGACTCGACAGTGCTTGCCATTCTGTCGCTTCTGCTCACAATAATTGCTGTCATAACAGCCCGGCGCAATGCGGCCCGCTGCGACAGCAATCAGGCTGCTATCAATTGAATTTCTTGCGGTTGAACACGAAGTTTCGTCCGAGATACTTTTCTCTTACGATAGGATTGTCGACAAGCTCTTCAGAAGTGCCCTGAAAGAGTATTCGGCCGTCAAACAGCAGATAGGCGCGATCGGTAATCGTCAGTGTCTCGTTGGCATTATGGTCGGTGATAAGAATACCGATATTCTTCTTCTTCAAGCGATAGACAATAGCCTGAATATCCTCAACAGCCACAGGGTCGACACCCGCAAACGGCTCGTCGAGCATTATAAACTTGGGATTGATTGCCAGACAGCGGGCTATCTCGGTGCGTCGGCGCTCACCGCCCGACAATCTGTCGCCGAGGTTGCGTCTCACCTTCTCGAGACTGAATTCGCTTATGAGACTTTCAAGTTTCTCCTGCTGCTGTTCCTTGGTCAGATCGGTAAACTCAAGCACCGAGCGGATATTATCCTCAACAGTCATTTTTCTGAACACCGAAGCCTCCTGAGCCAGATAGCCTATGCCCATTCTTGCGCGCTTATATACAGGGAGTTTGGTTATATCGCTGTCATTAAGAAATATTCGACCCTCATTGGGAGTGATAAGGCCGACAGTCATATAGAAAGTGGTGGTCTTTCCCGCTCCGTTAGGACCGAGAAGTCCCACAATCTCACCTTGTGTCACATTGATCGACACATGGTTGGCCACGGTGCGTTTGCCATATTTCTTCACGAGGTTGTCGGTGCTGAGCACCATTTTCGCCTCATCGGGAACCGGTACGATCACCTCGGTTTCGGTGATGATAGTTTCGCTGTTCATAGAAGAATGGGATTTTTAAAGGCGGGGTTGCTTGGCTTTACGCAGACGGGCCTCCACATAGTCGGTAAGGAGATTGATGGCCACAGCATTGCTGCCACCCTGAGGCACTATCAGATCGGCATGACGCTTTGACGGCTCGATATACATCTCATGCATAGGCTTGAGTATATCCTGATAACGGTCGATAACCATCTTGGGAGTGCGGCCGCGCTCCACACAGTCGCGGGCTATTACCCTTATGAGCCTTTCGTCGGCGTCGGCATCGACAAACACTTTCACATCCATCATGTTGCGCAACACCGGATCGGTCAGCACCAGAATACCCTCCACTATCACGACATCGGTAGGTTCAACATGCACTGTCTCCGCCTGGCGGGTGCAGGTGAGGTAGC
>JAIDXU010000085.1 GCA_029058455.1 Paramuribaculum sp. | reverse complement strand
ATCGCCATGATTCGGTCTACGGCTCATATCTCGACATCACCCTTCCCGAAGCAACCACCGAAGTTGGTTTCGACATCAGAGCCCGCGCGAAAAATCTCAACGGACTTCCCACTACCGTTGACATCTACGGTATGGGCGAAGGCAGCGATGAATGGGTGAAAATCGGCACCGTAAACAATATCGATAAGGTTATCACCGGTGACAAAGGTGTGATGGAAGCCCGACTCTGTTCATATAAGAGCAAAACGCCGATCAACAAGGTGAGATTTGCCGTCATCGAATCGAAATCAGGTTTTTCTCCTCTCACTTACGACTTGAGCCAATTTGGCCTTGTTACATACTGGAATCTTGCCGAGCTCAAAATGTATATCAAAAAGTAAGGCATTAATCAACACGAAAAAAATAATCAATCATAAAAAGACACACTGAAACAACGATGAAAAAATTTATCATCTCAGGATGCTTGGCTATATGTCTGGGCCTCTTTGCTTCCGCTGAAAACTCCTATAAGAGCATGGTTCTTAATAACAAGGAGGGTGAAAAAATTATTCAGGTCAACTTTAACTCAGGCCTTACCGTTTCGTTGGCTGATAATACTGTGGCTATTACCGGCCTTAATGCGTCGAAAGAGTCATTCACTCTTTCCTATCCCATGGAAAATGTAGGCGGCTGGAATTTCTCAGAAACCACCGGTGAAGAAATCACAGGTATAGGAAATGTAAGTGAGGAATCTCCTCTCAACGTGACTCTGGTTGCTGACGGCGTAATGGTTGCACCCCTTACCCCCGGTTCGCATATCTCTGTGTGTGATCTTTCCGGTCGCGTGACCTATTCGGTTGTCAGCGCTAATGAAAACAGCGTGGTTATTCCTTACGCTTCCCTGACACGTGGAGTTAATATTCTCACTGTCAATAATCAATCATTTAAATTTACTGTAAATCAATAATCCACTAAAATGAACAAGTATATTATTGCGCTCGCTGCTGCTACCTCGCTTTGTTTCGGGGCTTCCGCTCAGTCGACCCATCTGCGCCTCGATCTTAAAAATTCACACGCAGTGAGCTATCCTATCAGTGATATTGACTCCATCACATATTCGTCAGCTAAGGGCAACGGCATGTCACACCTTAATGTAAATATGGGTAAGAAAGCCGAGCAATATTCTCTTGACAATATCAATGTGTGTGCCCTCACCAACGATATTCCCGTTATCGATCTTGTTACCGACGACGGTATTTATGATGTAGCCGATAAGGTTAACTGGCATCCCGGCAAAATAACCGTTACCACCAACGGTTATCCCGGTATGGAGGCACTCGACGGCATGGCTTTTCAGCTCAGAGGCCGTGGTAACAGCACTCTCGGCTATCCCAAGAAACCCTATCGTATCAAGTTTGATAAGAAAACAGCGATTCATTCGTCGATGCTCAAAGCTAAAAACTATGCTTTGATCGCCAACTATATCGACCCCACCAACATGCGCAACACCGTTGCGTTTGAGATTGCGCGTTCGCTCGATCTTCCCTACACCAACCATTCAATTCCTGTGTGGGTGACTCTCAATGGCAACGACAAGGGTCTCTATATGCTCACCGAGAAAATCGGTCTTAATTCCGGTTCTGTTTATGATATAGATGAGGAAAAAGGTATTCTTTTTGAAATGGATACATATTTTGACGAGGATTATAAATTCCGTTCCGAAATCTATAATATGCCTGTCAATGTCAAGGACCCCGATTTTGCCGAGCTTCAGGAAGATGGCGTGATCTCAGATCCCGATGAATATCTCAACCTCTGGAAAGAAGATTTCTCACGTATCGAGAATGCCATGAAGCTTAAAGGTGATGAGGATCTTTGGGATGTGCTCGACCTCAATACCACCGTTAATTTCCTTCTTGTCTACAATCTTACCGGCAACTGCGAGGTTCATCATCCCAAGAGCACCTATCTTCACAAGACTGAACTTGGCTCTTCAGCCAAATATTCTTTCTGCCCCGTATGGGACTTTGACTGGGCTTATACCTACGGCGATGGTGGCGAAGGTTCAGGCAGCTCGACCGGTTATCTGTTTAAGGGCACAGGTCTCGGCAATAATTTCTTCCGCGACATAGTGGCTCGTGATGATTTCCGCGAAGCTTTTGCAAAGGCGTGGGATGATTTCTATAAAGGTGGTAAATTCAATGAAATTCTCAGCTTCATCGACAGCTATTCATCATTGATCGCTCCTGCCGCTGCAGATAACTATGATATTTGGCCTCCCTTTAACTCGGGAAGTGATGATCCTTTTGCTGACAACATTTCAAGCCTTAAGAAATGGCTTCAGGAAAGAGCCGAGTTTATCAGCACTGCCGATAACTTCGGTTTCTTTGCCGGCACTTTGACACCTCCCGGAAC
>JAIDXU010000084.1 GCA_029058455.1 Paramuribaculum sp. | reverse complement strand
GGATAACGTCTATACCGTTCCCTCGGTAAAATCGCTTCTGCCGCTGGCTTTCAGCGAATTTTGATTTTCATATTTCACAGTTTAAAGCACTCCCAGCTCTACTTTCACCGCAATTTGTTCGATAATAGCATCCTTGCGGTCTTTGTCGGGATTATACTCTCCTTTGAGATTCACGCCGAAAAATCGGCCGAATGTCTGCCAGAAAGTGGCTCTGAAACCGCCCAGAAAAGCTTTGATGATCTCATAGCCCGACTGGTCGGTTTCACGCTTTATAAGCTTAACCAACAGCTTCGCCTGATTTTTCGAAAATTTCTTCAACACCGGTTTATATTGCTCGAAAATCGAGCTTTCCATATCCTTGAGATATTTCTCACGCTCCTTTTGTGTGGGAAATGTCTCTATATACTCATAGGTCTCGAGGATGGTTTCGGTAATCAGTTTGGCGTAGGGAAGGGTCAACTTCACATCCCTCACCGTGCGCCAGTAAAATTCCTCCTCTTTTTTGTTCTTGAACTTCAAAGGGGGATAGACGGTCACCTCGTTGAGCACCATCATCAACATATTCTCCCCGCCATACTCACCCTCCATGTCGGTGTGATAGTAGCCGCGCAGTCCGGGCAGACGACCTGTGCCCACCTTAGGCAACCCTCCCTGAGAGAGAGGCGACTGAGGTGTGGCAAAAGTCTGCGCCGGCAGCGAAGCCGCCAGACCTAAAGCGATTATATGGCTCAGGAAAAAATGTTTCATTATATCTTTCTAACACCTGAGACCTGCAAATGGGTCAGTGAGCAACAGGCGGATAATCGAGCGTATAGTGCAGGCCTCGGCTCTCTTTACGTTCTTTCGCCTGACGCATAATGAGATAGCCCACATTAATAATATTTCTCAACTCGCATATTTCGCGCGAAGCCTTTGAGTATTTAAACAGACTCTCGGTTTCATGATAGAGAATATCGAGACGGTTCCACGCCCTGTCAAGACGCAGGTTAGAGCGCACGATACCCACATAGGTAGCCATAATCTGATTGACTTCGCGAATGCTCTGAGTTATGAGCACCATTTCCTCCGGATGACGCGTGCCCTCGTCATTCCAGTCGGGCAGGTCACTGCGCAACTCTATATCCTTAAGACGTTTCGAAGAATGGCGTGCGGCAGCCTCGGCATAAACCACTGCCTCGATAAGGGAGTTTGAAGCCAGGCGGTTACCGCCGTGCAATCCCGTGCAGCTACATTCACCTATCGCATAGAGACGCTGAATAGAGCTCTCGCCATTGGTATCGACCGCTATACCGCCACAAAGATAATGGGCTGCGGGAGCGACAGGAATATAATCGCGGGTAATATCAATGCCGAGACTCTTGCACTTGGCATAGATATTCGGAAAATGAGCTTTGGTCATCTCGGGATCCTTGTGGGTAACATCGAGATACACATGGTCGGAACCGCTCTGTTTCATCTCGCTGTCGATAGCTCGGGCCACGATGTCGCGGGGAGCCAGCGACAGGCGGGGATCATATTTGTGCATGAACTCCTCGCCCTTGATGTTGCGCAACACGGCGCCGTAGCCTCTCATAGCCTCGGTGATGAGAAACGAAGGACGGTCGCCGGGATGATATAATGCGGTAGGGTGAAACTGTATAAACTCCATATCCCTGACGGTGCCTTTGGCGCGATAGACCATAGCTATGCCGTCGCCCGTAGCAACAAGCGGATTGGTGGTTGTCGAATAAACGGCACCGGCACCTCCTGTGGCCATTACGGTGACACGGGCCTGAAAAGTATCCACCTCTCCTGTCTCACAGTTCAACACGTATGCGCCATAACAGGTGATGTCGGGAGTGCGACGGGTCACAATCTTTCCGAGATGATGCTGGGTGATAATCTCGATTGCGAAATGATTTTCAAACACCTCGATATTCTCACATTCCCTAACCGCCTTGATGAGGCTCTGCTGAATCTCATAGCCGGTGTTATCGGCATGGTGAAGAATACGGAACTCGCTGTGTCCGCCCTCACGGTGAAGGTCAAACGAGCCATCCTCCTTCTTATCAAAATTCACACCCCAGTCAATCAGCTGTTTGATCTGATCGGGTGCGCCGGTCACCACCATTTCAACCGCGGCGCGGTCTGAAAGTTGATCGCCCGCTATCATGGTGTCGTTGATATGTTTTGAGAAATCGTCAACCTCGAGATTGGTCACCGACGCTACGCCTCCCTGGGCGAGAGCGGTGTTAGCCTCCTCAAGAGTTGTTTTACAGATCAGAGCAACGCGACCGGTCTTTGCGACCTTTAACGCGAAGCTCATTCCGGCGATACCGGCGCCGATTATGAGGTAGTCAAACTTTCGTTGCATAAGATGACATGATTGGCTTTTGCGACAAAATTGTCGTCGCTGCAAAATTAATCATTTTTTATTTAACAGCTGACTCTTTGAGAGCCTTAATCCTGGTCACCATATCAGAGGCGGCGGTTTGGGCGGCATGGAGCTGCGGGGCTAGAAGCCGGCGCATTTCGTGGTAGTCCTCGAGCTGAGCCTTGCGGGCGGGTGTATCGCCGACTATGAGACGCAGCTCACGCTCCACAAGATCAGGGGTGCAGTTATGGAGCAGCATTTCAGGTATGATGTTGCGGCCGGTAATGAGATTCGGCAGGCTCACATAATCAACCTTTATGAGTCGTCTCATTATCTTATAGCTCAGAGCGGAGCCGTTGGCGCGATAGCACACCACCTGAGGCGTATTGGCAAGAGCCGCTTCGAGGGTTGCGGTGCCCGAGGTGACGAGGGCAGCGCCTCCCGACATTCCCGCATGTTGCATCAAACGCAGGGTGTCACCCTCAACCATCGCTATCCCCTCTCCTCCATAGCGAAGATAGAGCGATCGGTCGAGCGCCGGAGCTACAGCTATCACCGGTGTCATTTCAGGCTGCATTCTGCGCGCAACCTCGGCCATTACAGGGAGATTACATCTTATCTCCCCTACCCTCGACCCCGGCACAAGGGCAAGCAGTTTCGCCGAGCTGTCGAGAGAATGTGTGCGGCAAAAATCATCATGCGACGGCGATGCGGCCAATCGCGCGTCAACCTCCTCTACCGACGGATTACCTACATAGGATGTCTCGACGCCCCTTTTGCCGAACCATTCAGGCTCAAACGGCAGAATGGAGTAGAGTCGCGTTATGTCGCGGCGCATAGCGGGCACCCTCCACTCCTTCCACGCCCACACTTTGGGAGCTATGTAATAGAACACCGCAATATTTCTCCGTCGGGCTTTACGGGCAAGTTTGAGATTAAAACCGGGATAGTCGACACACACCACCGCGTCGGGGCGGAAGCTGTCTAAAGCCCGCTCAACCTCGGCAAAGTTGCGGCGAATATCACCTAAATGGCGCAACACCTCGCTGAAACCCATATAGGCCAGCCGTTCAAGCGGTATCAGCGACTTGTGACCCGCCACGCGCTCCATCGCCTCACCGCCGAGAAACTGAAACTCGGCCTGAGGATCACGCGCGGCGATTTCGCTCATGAGCAATGAGCCGTGAATATCGCCCGAAGTTTCACCGGCACTTATCAGCCACTTCATCACTCCACCGGGTCAAACTCCCCCTCCTCGTCATATTTCTGGAAAAGGAAGTCGTTATAAGGGAATCGGGTAAGGTGAATTTCCTTGGCCTTCTCATAGATTTTCATCTTCAGAGCGTCGATGTTGATCTGCTTGCGGGCGGAAACAAACACGGCATTGTCACCCAGTCGGCTCATCCATGTCTCTTCAAGCTCCGACAGAGGTATATTCTCGCGGCTGCGGGGAGTAAGATCATCCTCATCCTTGGGTGTATGGTTATATGCGTCGATTTTGTTAAACACCATAATCATAGGCTTGTCGCTGGCGCCGATGTCGCTCAAAGTCTTGTTGACCACCTCGATCTGCTCCTCAAAATTGGGATGGGAAATATCAACCACATGAAGCAGAATATCCGCCTCCCTCACCTCGTCGAGAGTAGATTTGAATGAATCGACCAGATGTGTAGGCAACTTGCGGATAAAACCTACGGTGTCGGTAAGCAGTATAGGCAGATTCTCGATTATCACCTTTCTCACGGTGGTGTCGAGAGTTGCGAAAAGTTTGTTTTCGGCAAAAACATCACTCTTGCTCAGCAGGTTCATAAGAGTTGACTTACCCACGTTGGTATATCCTACGAGAGCCACCCTTGTGAGCTTGCCTCGGTTCTTGCGCTGTATCGACTTCTGACGGTCAATATGGCGCAGCTCCTCTTTAAGGCGGCTTATACGGTCGAGGATTATTCGGCGGTCGGTCTCAATCTGAGTCTCACCGGGACCTCTCATGCCGATACCGCCGCGCTGACGCTCGAGGTGAGTCCACATGCGGGTGAGTCGCGGCAAAAGATACTGATATTGTGCCAGTTCGACCTGAGCTTTGGCGTTGGCGGTTTGCGCTCTCTTGGCAAAAATATCGAGAATCAGACTAGTGCGGTCGAGAATCTTCACCTTAAGTTCGCGCTCAATGTTGAGCACCTGTTTCGACGACAGATCATCGTCGAAAATCGCCATACTTATATCGTTGTTTTCAACAAACGTTTTTATCTCCTCCAACTTGCCCGAGCCGACGTAGGTGCGCGAGTTGGGCCCGGAGGCGCGTTGCAGAAACCGTGCCACGGCATCGGCTCCTGCGGTATCGGCCAGAAAAGCGAGCTCGTCAAGATATTCATTGGCCTTGGCCTCATTCTGGTCGGGAGTTATGAGACCCACCAGAACGGCCCTTTCGGGGAGGTTGGTAATTGTTGGTTGCTGTATCATTTGGTAATAATCTAACTTTGAAATGCAAAAATAGTCAAAATACACAAGATTTAACCGACATCAGCGGGCTAATGTCAATAAAAAGATGTAACTTTGTGGGAATTATAACAAACAACAAGCAATTACGGCTGCACCGGCCCGGTATTTTCGCACCGGAATCTCCGTTTTTTAACAGTGCGGCTTGAGATTACAACCACAACCAATTTATGTTAAATCCAATCAAAAAAACCATCGCGCTGCCCGATGGCCGGCAAATTACTCTTGAGACCGGCAAACTTGCCAAGCAAGCCGATGGAGCGGTAGAATTACGCATGGGCAACACCATGCTTCTGGCCACTGTAGTTACGGCCAAAGAAGCCGGCGAAGGAGTCGACTTCATGCCTCTTCAGGTTGAATATAAGGAGAAATTCTCCTCATTCGGCCGTTTTCCCGGAGGCTTTCTCAAGCGTGAGGGACGCGCTTCTGACTATGAGATTCTCACGGCCCGTCTGGTAGACCGTGTTCTCCGCCCCCTTTTCCCTGAAAATTATCACGCCGACACTTTCGTCAACATCACTCTCTATTCAACCGACGGAGAGGATATACCCGACGCACTCGCCGGCCTTGCCGCCTCAGCTGCCCTTGCAGTGAGCGATATACCCTTCAACGGTCCCATCTCTGAAGTCAGAGTGGCCCGTATCGACGGGGAGTTTGTTATCAACCCCACTTTCGAGCAGCTTGAAAAAGCTGACATGGAGCTCATGGTAGGTGCCACCTACGACAATATCATGATGGTTGAGGGTGAGATGAACGAGGTGAGCGAAACCGACCTTCTCAACGCACTCAAAGCCGCCCACGACGCAATCAAGGTGCAGTGCAAGGCTCAGATGGAACTCGCCGAGGAAGTAGGCTCGACCGTAAAGAGAGAATACTGCCACGAGGTTAACGACGAGGAGCTCCGCGCCGATGTTCGCGCAAAATGCTATGACAAAGCCTATGAGATCGCCCGCACCGGCGCTGCCGACAAACATTGGCGTGCCGAATCGTTTGAGGCTATCTGCAACGAATATATCGAATCACTCCCCGAAGATGTGCGCGAGGAAAAGACTCCTCTTGTGAAGCGCTACTATCATGACGTGGAGAAAGAGGCTATGCGCCGCTGTGTGCTTGACGAAGGCATACGTCTCGACGGCCGCAAAACAACCGACATCCGCCCCATCTGGTGTGAGATCGACTATCTCCCCGGCCCCCACGGATCAGCCGTGTTTACCCGCGGCGAGACCCAGAGCCTCGCAACCGTGACCCTCGGCACCAAGCTCGACGAGAAGATCGTTGACGACGTTATCAATCAGGGTCGCGAGCGTTTCCTCCTTCACTACAACTTCCCCCCCTTCTCAACCGGCGAAGCTCGCCCCGTGCGCAGCGTAGGCCGTCGTGAGATCGGCCACGGCAACCTTGCCCACCGCGCCCTCAAGCGCATGTTCCCCGACGGCTTCCCCTATGTATGCCGCATTGTGAGCGACATTCTCGAGAGTAACGGTTCTTCATCTATGGCCACAGTATGTGCCGGCACCCTCGCCCTTCTCGACGCAGGCGTGAAGATGAAAAAACCCGTTGCAGGTATCGCCATGGGTCTCATTACCGATAAGGTTCCCGCCGACGGCTCGACACCCAAATATGCGGTGCTCAGTGACATTCTCGGCGACGAGGACCACCTCGGCGACATGGACTTCAAGGTGACAGGCACACGCGACGGTATCACCGCCACTCAGATGGACATCAAGTGTGACGGCCTCAGCTACGAAATTCTCGAGCGCGCCCTCAATCAGGCCCGCGACGGTCGTATCCACATTCTCAATATCATCGAGGAGACTATTCCCGCACCCCGCGAGGATTACAAACCTCATGTGCCCCGCATCGTAACCCTCACCATTCCCAAAGAACTCATCGGCGCCGTTATCGGCCCGGGCGGAAAGGTTATTCAGGGCATTCAGGAAACATCGGGTGCCACCGTAAGCATCGACGAGATTGACGAGCAGGGCTATATCGAAGTTGCCGCTCCCGGCAAGGAAGCTATCGACAAGGCTCTCGAAATGATCAGCGCTATCGTGCAGCTTCCCGAAGAGGGCAAGACCTACAAAGGCAAAGTCCGCTCAATTCTCGACTTCGGCGCCTTTGTGGAATTTATGCCCAACCGCGACGGTCTGCTCCACATCTCCGAAATAGCTTGGGAGCGTATTCCCGACATGGCCTCATCAGGCATTAAAGAGGGTGACGAAGTAGAGGTTAAGCTCATTGAAATCGACAAGAAGAGCGGCAAATACCGCCTTTCGATGCGCGCCCTCCTTCCCAAGCCCGAAGGCTGGGTTGAGCGTCCTCCCCGTGCAGAGCGTCCCCGCCGTGAAGATGGCGACCGTCCCCGTCGCGAGGATCGTCCCCGTCGTGACGACCGCCCCCGCCGTGAGGATGGCCACCGT
>JAIDXU010000083.1 GCA_029058455.1 Paramuribaculum sp. | reverse complement strand
CCCCAAAATTTGGAGTGTTGCCATTTCCGAAAAGTGCCATTTATGTCAACTTTTTGGAGAAAGGAGAATGAATTGCATGGCAATGCCGGTTAGTCGTAGCGCATTGACTCGGCGGGGGAGATGGTGGCGATGAAGTGGGAGGGTAGTATGAGCACCAGCCATGATATTACTATCACGCTGATATTCAATAATAATATCATGGGCCAGCTGATAGTGGCGGGCACATAGCTGAGATAGTAGGCATCGGCGTCGAGCGGCAGCACTCTGAAATAGTGTTGCACGGCCACGATTCCTATTCCTATCAGATTGCCCCACAACATTCCTCTCAATAATATTCTCTCGGCCAGATAGATGAATATTGATCTCACCATTTTGACCGAGGCGCCCATGGCTCGCAGAGTGCCTATCATTCTCACTCTCTCGAGTATTAGGATGAAGAGGCTCGAAATAAGGGTAAATCCGGCCACCACTCCCATCAGAATGAGTATCACCACCACATTGGTGTCGATAAGATCGAGCCAGTTATAGTAGGCGGCTCCGGCCTGGAGAATGTTGCTGACGGTGTAGACCGAGGTGCCGCGGCTGTCGACAGTGAGCTGTAGTAGCGCGCCCGACAACCGTTGTGTGGCGTTGGGGATGTCGCTTTCCTCCAAGCCGTTGACCTCAAGAGAGGTGAAGGTGTCGGGACCGGAGCGGTTGATTTTGCGGCAGAGCTCAATAGGCACGAAGGCTACCTTGCCGTCATATTCGGTGAAATGGGTGTCAAACACACCGCTTATTTCGATCTTGCGGGTTCGCAGGTTGCCGTCGGTGAAGAAGTGGGCATATATGCTTTCGCCGGCTGAAACGCCGAGCCGCTGAGCCGTGGTTTTAGACAGGGCAACCTGCATGGCTGTGTCGACCGGCATTTTGCCGCTTATCATGGAGCTCTCGATAAATCCGGCTACATCGGCTTCGGGCACATATCCGCGAAACATCACTCCGGCAAACGCGCTGTCGGTTTTGAGTATGCATGGCAACTCGAATGACGGGGTAATCTCCGCTTCGGGTATGGCGCCGCGGATTGCGTCGCTCAGTAGAGGCGTGAGGGTCTCGGTAGCCACATTGTCGAGCGACTTGCCTTCGGGCATGACGGAAATCTGCGGATTATAGCCGCTTATCTTGCGCCGGATTTCCTGCTTGAATCCCACAACCACCGCCATGCTCACTATCATTATGACCATAGCGAGAGCAATGCCGGCCACGCCGATCCACACCCCCGCGCCATGCTTGCCGCGTGATTGGCCGGAGACGGATTTGAGACTCAGGCGTCGCCCTATGAATATGGCTACATTGAGCATGTTTTGCAAAAAGGGTGAAGCGGTATTAATGTCGAAGGGTTCGGCCGGGATATTCTTTCAGGGCCTGTTCAAGCACCTTGAGCGCGTGGGCGAGATCTTCTTTCTTGAGCACATAGGCGAGTCGCACTTCGTTTTCCCCCATGCCGGGAGTGGTATAGAAGCCGGAGGCGGGAGCCATCATAACGGTGGCGCCCTCATAGCTGAACTTCTCGAGACACCATGCGCAGAATTTCTCGGCGTTGTCGACCGGCAGCGACACTACGGTGTAGAATGCTCCCATCGGTATGGGGGAGTAACAACCCTCGATGCGATTTATGCCGTCGACGAGAAATTTTCTTCGCTCCACATATTCATTATATGTCATGAGCATATAGTCGCGCGAGGCATCGATCGACGCTTCGGCCACAAGCTGACCTAACAGGGGAGGGCTGAGACGCGCCTGACAGAATTTCATGACGTTTTTCTTAAGCTCCTTATGCTTGGTGATCAGCGCTCCGATTCTAATGCCACACTCCGAGTAGCGTTTCGACACCGAGTCGATCAGCACAACCTGCTCCTCGATGCCTTTAAGATGAAAGGCCGAGATATATGGCGCGCCGGTATAGGTAAATTCGCGGTAAACCTCGTCGGAGAAAAGAAACAGATCATGTTTCTTCACTATGTCGCGAATCAGGTTCATCTCTTTCTGAGTGTAGAGATAGCCGGTGGGATTGTTGGGGTTGCAGATCAATATGCCTTTGGTGCGCGGAGTGATAAGCTCTTCAAACTTCTCAACCGGAGGAAGGGCGAAGCCCTCGTCGATCGACGAGGGCACGGTCACGATCTTGGCGCCGGCCGAGATGGCAAAGGCCATATAGTTGGCATAGGCGGGTTCGGGCACTATGATTTCATCGCCCGGGTCAAGACAGGCCATAAAGGCAAACAACACAGCCTCCGAGCCGCCGGTAGTTACTATTATGTCGTCGACATCCACATCTATATTAAAGCGGTGGTAGTAGCCGGCAAGTTTTTGGCGCAGCGACAGCAGGCCTTCGGAGGGGGAGTATTCAAGCACATCGCGGTCAATCTTCCCGAGCATGTCGAGACCCTCCTGTGGCGTAGGGAGATCAGGCTGACCGATGTTGAGGTGATAAACTTTCACTCCACGGGCTTTGGCTGCATTGGCCAGTGGCACGAGTTTACGTATAGGGGATGCCGGCATTATTTCGCCGCGGGCAGATATCTGAGGCATTGGCTGAGTTGGTTTCTGCGATGGTTAGTTCGGGCAAAATTACAACTTTTTCTTCGGCGGGCAAAGACCGGCATCAAAAAAGCCGTTCGCGATGCACTCTAAAGTCTGATCAGTCTTATTGCGGATGAAAGATTTTGAGTAACTTTGCGGCGCTAAAATTCATTAGGTCATGCTCACAAAATTATTTCTCACATTTTTTAAAATAGGAGCGTTTACTTTTGGTGGCGGCTGGGCAATGATCTCGATAATCGAGAAGGATATTGTGGACCGCAACCATTGGCTTTCGCGCGAGGAGTTTCTCGATCTCCTTGCCGTGGCTCAATCATTGCCGGGTATTCTGGCCGTGAATATCGCGGCTACGGTCGGCGATCGTATCAGAGGATTGAAAGGTAGCATTATGAGCGCCTTAGGCACTATCCTGCCGTCGTTTCTCATTATTCTTATTATTGCGATCTTCCTCACTCCAGACCTGATAAAAAACAATCCCATAGCAAGCCGCGTGTTTATGGGCATTCGCCCGGCTGTTGTTGCTCTTATCGTTGCTCCGGTGATTTCATCGGCCAAATCGAGCAATATCACATGGCGCACCATCTGGATTCCGATTGTGGTGGCATTGCTTATATGGTCAAAAATTCCGGTGATCAGCAGCCCTATTCTCTATATCGTGATCGGCGGCGTGGCGGGTTATTTTACATATTCGCGCAACATTCGCAAGATTGCTGAAAACTCATCTTCCGATTCATCTTCAACCTCCTCTAACCCATAAGCTATGATTTATCTAAGACTGATATGGAGCTATCTCAAGATAGGTCTGTTTGGATTCGGTGGCGGTTATGCCATGCTCGCTCTTATTGAAAGAGAAATTGTGGGTCCGGGATGGATTACCGAGCAGATGTTTACCGACATTGTGGCTATCTCGCAGATGACTCCCGGCCCTATTGGAATTAACTCGGCCACCTATATAGGATATGTAGCTCCCGCCGAAAGTTCGGCAGCTTTCGCAAATCCGTTTTTCGGTATTCTCGGCTCGATAATCTGCACCCTTGTAGTGGTGGTGCCGTCGTTTATACTTGTGAGAATGACCGGTCACCTCATAGCGCGCCACCGTGACAGTGTGGTGGTCAAGGGCATTTTCTCGGGTCTGCGCCCTGTGGTGGTAGGTCTTATCGCCTCGGCGGCTCTCCTGCTTATGAACACCGCCAACTTCGGCACCGAGCTTACGCAGCAGCTCATCAGTGTGGCTATATGTGTGGCAGCCTTTGTTTTGGTTTTCTTTGCCAAAATCCATCCTATCTGGGTTATCCTGATGTCGGGAGTTGCGGGGCTGATTGTTTTCTGAAATTTGCGTTATGACCTATCAGCAGACACTCGATTATCTATATTCTCAGCTGGCTATGTATCAGCGGATAGGCTCCGATGCCTACAAGCCGGGGCTTGGTAATGCCATAGCGCTTGACAACGCTTTCGGAAATCCGCACCGCAACTATGCCACTATCCATGTGGCGGGCACCAACGGAAAAGGCTCTACGGCTCATACGCTTGCCGCAGTGCTTCAGAAAGCGGGTTACAGAACCGGACTCTACACATCGCCCCACCTTATTGACTTTCGCGAGAGAATACGCATTGACGGTGAGATGATAAGCCGTGAGGAAGTGGTCGATTTCGTGGAGCGCTATCTCGAAAAGGATCTGCCTGTGAGCCCCTCGTTTTTCGAGCTTACGATGACAATGGCTTTTGAGCATTTCGCCCGTCACAAGGTTGATGTTGCCGTTATAGAAGTAGGTTTGGGGGGACGTCTTGATTCAACCAATATCATTACTCCTGTGCTGAGTGTGATCACCAATATTTCTAAAGATCACACGGCGCTGCTGGGTAACACCCTTCCGGAGATTGCCCGCGAAAAGGCAGGAATCATCAAGCCGGGAGCGCCTGTGGTGGTCGGTGAGGCCGAGGGTGAGGTCAGAAAAGTGTTTGCCGACAAAGCTGCTGTTGAGGGATCGGAGATAATCTTTGCCTGCGACAATTCTCCATATTCATCTTTCAGCCGTGAGGAAAGCGCTATTGAATATCGTGACACCCCTTTCGGAAACATAACCTCAGAACTTACCGGCGACTGCCAGCTTAAAAATGCGGCCACGGTGCTGACGGCGCTTTCAACGCTCATAAGGCTCGGATTTGCCATACCGTCGCGTGCCGTAAGAGAGGGTTTCGCAGAGGTCACTACGCTTACGGGGCTGGCGGGACGGTGGATGGTTTTAAACAGACATCCGTTTACGGTCTGCGATACCGGCCACAATATCGGCGGTTGGCAATATCTCGCGCCCAAGCTTAACAGTATGCCCGGCATAAAGCATCTTGTTCTCGGATTTGTCAACGACAAGGATGTAAGTTCTATACTCCGGCTTGTGAAAGAAATATCGCCTGTCAGGATTTATTGGGCTGCTGCGTCGGTCAACCGTGCGCTTCCCTCCGAGGAACTTGCTTCGCGAGCCGCTGAACTCGGTTTGCACGGCACTCCTTATCTTGATGTCGCCGAAGCATATATGGCAGCGAGAAATGCGGCTGCCGCCGGTGATACAATTTTTGTGGGAGGTTCTACCTTTGTTGTCGCCGACCTGCTTTCGATAATTAATAACTGACCATCTTTCGCTAAACTCTGTTAAATAATACTAAAACAAGCCTCCATGAGGATATAAAACATGGTAGGTCTTAGAGTCTCTGAGCTGCAAAATCACTAACTTTGCAGCTCAGAAACTTTACTCATAGATGTGAGACGGAATTTTAATGAAAATTATCCTCAACACCATTCCGGTATGTCTCGAATTTCCTTGTTACTCACAAATATCCTCCAGGCGCATGGTGTCAGAACTGCAATTGTGTCTCCGGGTGCACGCTCCTCGGCTATAGTCGAGAGACTTGTTGCGTCGGAGATTGAGGTAAATTGCGTTATCGACGAGCGTTCGGCGGCGTTTATCGCCCTCGGAATCGCTGAGGTGACCCAAATGCCTGTGGCTTTGGTGTGTACCTCGGGTTCTGCCGTGCTCAACTATGCTCCGGCCATTTCAGAGGCATATTACCGACATCTCCCACTGATAGTCGTTTCAGCTGACAGAGAGAGAATGTGGGTTGATCAGAATGAGGGGCAGACAATACGTCAGGCCGGGGTGCTCGCCAACATCGTGAAGGAAAGTTATGATCTGCCGCCGCTTCTTCCGGGAGCTGACCGTGACGGGGAGTGGCATTGCGACCGTCTTATCAACGACGCTTTTCTCAAGGCAATGAGCCGGCCGCGCGGACCGGTGCACATCAATGTGCAGATCTCGCTGCGAGCCGAAACCGAAAGCAATCTTTCCTACCGTCGCCCGGATATGGGTGTTATTACCGCTGTCACTGCCGAAAACGAGCTGAAGGTGTCACGCGTGAGGGAGCTTTCGCGCCAACTTGCGTCACCCCAAAAAGTGATGGTGGTGGCCGGATTTATGCCCCCCGACAAGCGGCTCAATCAGGCATTGGCCAAACTTGCCGCCAAACCCAATGTGATCGTCATGGCTGAGCCTTTGGCCAATCTCCACAATCCTATGTTTGTTCACTCGGTCGACTCGGCGCTTCATGCCCTTGCGACTCAGCCCGGAGGTGTTCCGGTCGAGGCGCAGCCCGACGTGGTGATTGCCTTGGGTGGAAGCATATTGAGCGCCCCGCTCAAACGATGGCTTCGTCAGCTTGATAACTGCCGGGTAATCAGTGTCGGGCGCGAAAATGTAGTGACCGACTGTTTCCGTAGTCTAACCATGAATGTGGAAACCGACCCGGGAGTGTTTATGCAGCAACTTGCCTCGGCAATGCAGCCTCATAATGCGCCGAGCGATTATTCCGATTTGTGGCAACATGCTGCCCGCAGGGGCGAATCACTGCTCGCGGCGGCGGTGGCCCGAAGTGAGTGGTGTGAGATGAAAGCTATGTCGGTCATCACATCACTTATACCCCGCAACTGGAATATCGAGCTGAGCAACGGATTGACGGTGAGATATTATTCGTTGCTCAACAAGGGTAACTTTCATCGCTGTTCATGCAATCGCGGAGTGAGCGGCATAGACGGATGTACCTCTACAGCCATAGGTGCTTCACTTGCTTATAAAGCTGCCGCGACAATACTCATTAGCGGAGATATGTGCGCGCTCTATGACATCAGCGCCTTTGCCTCGGGACAAATGACGCCGAGATTTAAAATGGTGGTGATAGATAACGGTGGCGGCGGAATATTTCATTTCTCCAAAACCACCCGCAATCTTAACTGTGTGGGCGAGTGTCTTATTTCTCCCCCCGGCATGAAGTTGCCTCTGGAAGAACTTGCCAAAGGGTTCGGACTGAAATATTTTGAGGCGGACGATGAGAAAACTCTCCGTAGTCGTTGGGGCGAGTTTGCGGCCGAGAGCCGAGAGCCGGCGCTGATGAGGATAGTGACCGACGGAGCCTTAGACGCCGAAAAGCTTTCGGAGTTTCTGAACTGACTTTTTTACCGAAATCAAAATTCAACTATAGATATGAGAGAATGGACAACCATCAAGGAGTATGAGGATATACTCTTTCAGAAGTATGGCAAAATAGCCAAGATCACAATCAATCGCCCCGAAGTGTATAACGCTTTCAGGCCTCAGACCAATTTTGAAATGCTCGACGCAGTGGCCTATTGCCGTGAGTCACCTGAAATCGGAGTTGTGATTCTCACCGGCGCCGGTGACAAGGCATTCTGCTCGGGCGGTGACCAGAGAGTGAAAACCACCGGCGGCTATCTTGATGCCAACGGTGTGCCGCGTCTCAATGTGCTTGATCTTCACAAGGCCATTCGCTCACTCCCCAAACCGGTCATAGCTATGGTCAACGGTTATGCCATCGGTGGCGGTAACGTGCTTCAGGTGGTGTGTGACCTCACAGTTGCGTCGACAAACGCCCGTTTCGGTCAGACCGGACCCAAAGTGGGAAGCTTTGACGGCGGTTTCGGTTCAAGCTATCTCGCCCGTTGCGTGGGGCAGAAAAAAGCTCGTGAAATATGGTTTCTCTGCCGTCAATATACCGCTCAGGAAGCTCTCGAAATGGGCATGATCAACACGGTTGTAGAGCCTGAACGTCTTGAGGATGAGACAGTGGAATGGGCCGAAACGATACTTAAGCGCAGCCCGATGGCGGTGAGAATGATTAAACGCGCTCTCAATGCCGAGCTCGACGGTCAGCATGGACTCATGGAGCTTGCCGGCGACGCTACCATGCTCTACTATCTCATGGATGAGGCTCAGGAGGGCAAAAACGCTTTCCTCGAAAAACGTGACCCCGATTTTGATAAATTCCCCAAATTCCCCGGATGAATTTTAAAGCCACAGTCAAGAAATATACCCTCACCTACAAGGTGCCGGCCGTAACGTCACGCGCCGTTATGACAGAGAAGGAAACCTTTATCCTTACTGTCAGCGATCCTGACGATCCTACCCATAAGGGGGTGGGAGAGTGCGGTCTGTTCAGAGGTCTCAGCTGTGACGACACACCTGAATATGAGGATATGCTCAACAAGGTATGCAAGGCTCTCAGACGTGGGAGTCCGATGCCTGACCTGAGCCGTTTTCCCTCGATAAGACTGGGGTTGGAGACCGCGCTGGCAGATTTTGAAAACGGGGGTAACTTCACTCCCTTTCCTTCGGAATTTACCCGTGGGGAAACCGCACTCATAACCAATGGCCTTGTGTGGATGAGCGCTCCCGACAGGATGATGAAGAGCGCTATGCTCAAAATCAAGGAGGGTTTCAGATGTTTGAAATTTAAAATCGGAGCCAATAATTTCAAGGATGAACTCGATGTCATAGCCCGGCTGCGCGAACTCTATACTCCCGATCAGCTTACTATACGCCTTGATGCCAACGGAGCATTCTCGGGAGGCACTGAGGCGCTCGACAAACTCGGCAAGCTGGCGAGGTTCGGGATTCACTCTCTGGAGCAGCCGGTAGCCAAGGGTCGCAAGCGTGTCATGGCGCGCGTGTGTGCTCTCTCGCCCATACCGATAGCGCTTGATGAGGAACTGATAGGTCTTGATCCGGAAAATGAGGCATCAAAGCTTCTCGAGGATATTCATCCTGCCTACGTTATTCTCAAACCCACGCTCTGCGGCGGGTTTGCGGGGGCACGGCAGTGGATAGACGCTGCCGCCGACAAGGACATAGGTTGGTGGGTCACTTCGGCTCTGGAGTCAAACATCGGCCTTAATGCCATCGCTCAGTGGACCGCTACGCTCGGGGTGGGAGATACCCCTCAGGGAC
>JAIDXU010000082.1 GCA_029058455.1 Paramuribaculum sp. | reverse complement strand
TGACGAAGCCCTCACCTTATATTATAAGCTCGATTTTCTCCGCCCCGACGACAAGGTCAGCCGCGCTATGGCTTGGGCTTTCTTTATGACGGGAAAAAATGAAAACTCGCGCAATGCCTATAACGCCATCCTTTCGCGAAACCATGAGTTTACCGCTACCGACCTCCTAAATCTCGGTCATCTCGATATGGTTGACAAACGCTATGACTCCGCCGCCGAGCTCTACAGCCGCGCCATTAAAGCCATGGGTATGGAGATTGAGAGCTTTGAAAATGAAATGGCCTCCGACCGTGAAATTCTCATCACACGCGCGGGAGTTGACCCTCTCATGCTCGACATTACAATCGACACGGCTATTTCAAGATCAGTTTCAAAATAATAACCCTCAGCAGATAAATTACACTCAATGACAAATATTTTTCTCCAACCATATTCCACTCCCGATCAAACCATTCCTTTCAGCCTTATCTCGGAAGGAGACTATGAACAAGCGTTCGACACCGCCCTGCAGGAAGCATACGCTGACATCGACAGAATTGCTGACAACCCCGAGCCACCCACATTTTCCAACACGCTCGAAGCTCTCAACAATTCATCGAAATCTCTCGACAGGCTTTTAAACGCTTTCTTTCCTCTGAGCAGTTCCATGGCCACGCCCAAGATGATGGAACTGCAAAACATCTTTATGCCTAAGCTCACGGCCTATTCGCTTCACCAACTTCTCAATCCAAAACTATGGGAACGGATAAAAAACATCTATGATAACGCTATAGCTACCGGCAACCCTTCCAAAGACACCGAGCAATTCCGTCTTCTCGAAAACCTCTATCTCTCCTACAAGCGACAAGGTGCACTGCTTGGCGAGGAGGACAAAAAGAAACTTCAGGAAATAAGCGAGGAACTCAGCCGTCTCTCCACCACATTCTCCCACAACGTGCTCAATGAAATCAACAGCATGAGTCTTGAGGCAAGCGAAGATGAAGTGAGCGGTATTCCGGAGGATATTCTTGCCGAAGCACGCAAAAAAGCGGACTCACAAGGAAAACCCAGCAAACTGATTTTCGGCTTCGACCAGCCTACTTATATGACAGTAATGAAGTGGGCTGACAACGATGCTCTCAGAAAACGCTACTATCTCGATTACTCACGTCGCAATACCAAAGGTGAACGCAATAATCTCCCGATCATAGCGCGCATGGCCGAATTGAGAATGAAAATGGCTCAGCTGCTCGGCTATCCTGATTTTGCCACCTATAGTCAGGAACTCAAGATGGCACACAATCCCGACAATGTCTACGACCTGCTATATAAGCTCCGCGATGCTTACCGAGAGGCTCTTGACAAAGAAATCGCCGAGCTTGAAAGCAACGCCACCGAAAAAATAACGCCGTGGAATTACAGCTATCATGCCAACAGGCTTAAACAGCAACGCTACAATCTCAATGAGGAGGAACTGCGCCCCTACTTCCCTCTCGACCGCGTAACTGATGCAGTGTTTAAGCTTGCCAACAAATTCTATGGCATAGATATAAAACCTCGCACTGACATCGACATCTATCACCCTGATGTTAAAGTATGGGAAGTAACCGACTCCGACGGAAGCTATCTCGGTCTGCTCTATACCGACTTCTTTCCCCGCGACACTAAAAGAGCCGGAGCGTGGATGACCGAATTCAGAGAGCAGCGAATCAATTCGGAGGGAAGCGATGAGCGCCCTCATGTCAATATAGTGATGAACTTCACCAAACCCACCGCCGACAAGCCCTCTCTGCTAACTCCGCGTGAGGTAGAAACATTAATGCATGAATTCGGCCACGCTCTCCACTCCCTGCTGAGCAAATGCCGCTATGCCTCCCTATCGGGCACTAATGTGAAACGTGATTTTGTTGAACTACCTTCCCAGTTTAACGAATCATTCCTGACCGATAGAGAATTTCTCGACCTCTGCGCCCGTCATTACATCACCGGAGAGCCGCTTCCCGAAGCAATGCGCAATGCAATAATAGCCTCATCAACTTTCGGAGCCGCTTATCAATGTATGCGCCAGCTCAATTTCGGACTTGTGGATATGGCATGGCACACTCTCCGCACTCCTGAAGATTGTAAAAAAGCAGCCGACAATCCCATAGACTTCGAGCGCAAAGCCGGTGAAAGCGTGAGGATATTTGACGCTGAACCTGACGGCTGTTGTGTATCTCCTCAGTTCAGCCACATATTTGCCGGTGGCTACTCGGCCGGATATTATTCCTATAAATGGGCCGAAGTGCTTGCCGCCGATGCTCATGAAGCTGTTGCACCTAATGGCGAAAACTCTTCTCTCGACCTCGACGCAGCAAAGCGATTCCGTCGCGAAATACTTGAGAAGGGTGATACCGTCTCGCCTGATATACTCTATCGCAACT
>JAIDXU010000081.1 GCA_029058455.1 Paramuribaculum sp. | reverse complement strand
CGAATGCACCGAACATAAGGCAAGCGGAATGCCCGGTACTTCCCGCTACATCACTACCAAAAACCGCAAGAACACCACCGAACGCCTTGAGTTGAAGAAATACAATCCTATTCTCAAGAAAGTGACTGTTCACAAAGAGATTAAATAAACCTATCCCTTTCTAACATTCTATTCAGCTCTAAGATATGGCAAAGAAAACCGTTGCATCGCTTCAGAAAGGCGAAGGCCGCACATATTCAAAAGTTATCAAAGTTGTTAAGTCGCCCAAAACAGGTGCTTACACTTTCCAGGAGCAGATGGTGCCTAACGACGCCGTTAAAGACGCTCTTAAATAATAGCAGATATAGTTTCGCTGTCGTCTCCGTGTGAGGCGAAGCTACAAATTATAGATTTTAATCAAGCCGGAAACATCACATTCTTCTGATGTTTCCGGCTTGATTAACTTCGACCCTCTGCCTTAAACTTAGGGTAGGAGTGGCGAATTTGACACCTTGTTGCCGCTTTTAGCGGGATTATGATTAACTTTGCAACGTGAATAACGATATAGTATCGCAATTATCATCAAAGTTGCCTCAGCCTAAAAGGGCGCTTCTGATTGTCAATCCCATTTCGGGCACAGCCGGTAAAGAGGGGCTGCCTGATATGGTGAGAGACTATCTGCCTGAGTATAAGCTTGAAGTATGCTACACTAAGGGGCGAGGTGATGCTACCCGCTTGGCGAGAATGGCTGTTGACAGCGGTATTCATACCGTGATAGCAGCCGGCGGCGACGGCACGGTTAACGAGACTGCGATTGCTTTGCGCGACACCCGCGTGGTCATGGGCATAATTCCGTGCGGATCGGGTAACGGTCTCGCCCGACATCTCAATATCGACATAGATGTTGAAAGCGCTCTCAGGGTGATAAGAAGCAATCATATCGAGGCGTGTGATTACGGTACGGTTAACGGTCATCCGTTTTTCTGCACTTTCGGAGTGGGTTTTGATGCAGCAGTAAGCAACAGTTTTGCCAAATGCTCGCGTCGCGGGCGTCTCACATATCTGCGAGAGACATTTTTGGAATATACCCGCTATCGTCCGCAGGTCTATGTCATTACCCGCGGAGATACCGGCGAGGTGATAACCGACAACGCTTTTCTGGTGGCGGTATGCAACGCCTCCCAATATGGCAACAACGCATACATAGCCCCCAATGCCACCATGACCGACGGTCTGCTCGACATTACTTTGATTCATTCCGGAAATCCGATTTCGACGGCGCTTGTGGGAGTGGATTTGCTCACCGGCTATATTGACCGCAATAATATGATCGACACTCTCAAGGTGCCTGCCGTGACGATAGAGCGTCAGGAGCCCGGACCGGTGCATCTCGACGGCGAGCCTATGGAGATGGGTCGGCGACTCGATATTGTGTGTCATCCCGGAGGCCTGAATCTTTACACGCCTGTGAAACAGGAAGATTTCAAACCGCTCATAACTCCTGTGAGAGCATTAATGCGCGACATTCACTATGCCTTTCTCCATATTTTCAGAAACGGCATTTAAAATATAAATATACTACTACCAATAATCATACTATCCACTTCATATCATGGCACTTCAATGCGGAATCGTAGGACTGCCCAACGTAGGAAAGTCCACTCTGTTTAACTGTTTGTCAAATGCAAAGGCTCAGTCGGCCAATTTCCCTTTTTGCACTATCGAGCCGAATGTCGGAGTAATAACCGTGCCCGACGATCGACTCAACAAGCTCGTTGAGATGTGTAATCCCCGCTCAGTGGTGCCCGCCACCGTAGAGATAGTTGATATAGCCGGTCTCGTGAAGGGCGCCAGCAAGGGTGAGGGTCTCGGCAACAAATTCCTCGCCAACATTCGCGAGACCGACGCCATAATCCATGTGTTGAGATGTTTTGACGACGATAATATCACCCATGTCGACGGTTCGGTCGATCCCGTGCGTGACAAGGAGATTATAGATGCCGAACTGTTGCTCAAAGATCTCGAGACTGTGGAAAGCCGCATCAATAAGACTCAGAAACAGGCTCAGACCGGTGGTGACAAGGTTGCTAAAATGCAATATGAAGTTCTGGCCCGAATCAAGGAAGCGCTTGAAAAGGGACTTCCCGCCCGTTCGGTTGAGCATGACACCGTTGATGAGCAGAAGTTTGCCCGCGAGCTCTTTTTGCTTACTTCAAAGCCTGTGCTTTATGTTTGCAATGTCGATGAGGCTTCGGCCGTTAACGGCAATAAATATGTGGATGCTGTCCGGGAAGCTATCGCCGACGAAGGTGCCGGAATGTTGATTGTGGCTGCCGCTACCGAGGCCGACATCGCCGAACTCGACACCTATGAGGAGCGTCAGGAATTTCTGGCAGAGATGGGTCTTGAAGAGAGCGGTGTGAGCCGTCTTATCCGCGCCGCCTACAATCTTCTCGACCTCCAGACATTCTTCACTGCCGGAGCCGATGAGGTTAGGGCCTGGACATTTATGCGCGGCAGCAAAGCTCCTAAGTGCGCCGGTATAATCCACACCGATTTTGAGAAAGGATTTATCCGTGCCGAGGTTATTAAATATCCTGATTTCGTGGAGCTTGGCAGCGAAGCAGCCGTGAGAAATGCCGGTAAGATGAGCATTGAGGGCAAGGAA
>JAIDXU010000080.1 GCA_029058455.1 Paramuribaculum sp. | reverse complement strand
TTTTTAAGCCATCATTTAAATTGATTGTAAATAATCCAGAATCTTGGAATGCTCCTTTTCCTATAGACTTGATAGAAGATGGCAAAGACACCGATTTGAGATTTTTAGTGTAATAAAAAGCTCTTTCACCAATGCGAACAGGAACAAATGTTCTACCGTTGTATACTATCTCTGATGGAATTACAATTTCCGTTTTGGTATATGGTTCATTAGGAAAGGGGTTTGCGACCTCAATCTCAAACTTCTCTAAGTCTGTCACAGTATAAAATACCCCGTCGACTTCAAAATCGTAGGCATATGCAGAAATGGACAGCCCCAGCATTACCATGACCATCCAAAATTCGTGAATGATTAGTTTCATAGTTCTAGTCAGTTAATTCGAATGCATCAAGAGGTTGAATTACTCCTTTTGAGGGCAAGATTTCGGGCCAAATTGCTAAAGCCTCAGCTGTTCCAGCGGATGGCACACTTCTAGCTTCGCAAAGATATTCTTGAACAGCCAATTTGGCCATCTCGCGAAACCGATTTTTGGTTTCCACTGTAAATTCAGTAGGAGATACAAACCATGCATTCATTTGCTTATCATTTACCATGAATGCGACTCGGTATTTGTACATAGTTAAAACTTACGCCTCCGGACTCCCCTCGTTGGCTGCTTATTTATAAAAAAAGAGCGTGAAAGCCTGTATCGGTTGCTCTTTCAACTGATGGAGGCTCTCGCATTGCCCGTTTGAGTAGAAAGAGCAACGCCGAAGCCTCACGCTGTATGATATATTATGCCGCCTCATCGCTGAGACGACATAAAAAACCATACCCGAAAGGCATCTACCGTTGCCATTTCTTGACTCAAACTGAAGAATTTGCGAGATTCCCATCAGTCAAGAAAAGCGTCGATAAACGCTCCTATGTTAATAAAATGTATCCCGCCCGCTTAACCCATATCGGACTTCGGCGAGCGATATTCGGCAGCAAAGTTATAACTATTTTTTTGAATATCAAACCCTCGGTCTAATAATAATCCCGGCTGAGACATTTTTTTCTACGAAGCAGGGAAAAAGCGATCGGGGTTAAGATTACCGCGATTGTGGTAATTAATATCCCGGCAATAGTTCCTAACTTTGCAGTCGAATCATAAATAGGTTATGAAAAAGTTATTTCTTCTTATCCTTTTATCCGCTATATCACTGATGACAACGGCTCAGACAAAAATAAAGCTCGCAACAGGCAAAGACTATATGACGGCCACTTTGGTCGACAACGAGGCGACACGCTCATTAGTCAAAATCCTCAATTCAGGCCCTATAACCATAAGCATGAGTGATTACGGCGGCTTTGAAAAGGTAGGGGCGTTGCCTCAGAGTCTACCGACATCCAACAGTCAGATTACCACAGAGGCAGGCGACATAATGCTCTATCAGGGTAATAACATGGTGATATTCTATGGCAGCAATTCATGGAGCTACACCCGCTTAGGTAAAATAGACGGAGCTGACACTGAGAGTCTGCGCCGTTTTCTCGGCAGCGGGAATGTGTCGCTCACAATCTCGATTGATTCATCATCGGCCATAGAGCGGCCGGTTGCCGACGTTAGCCCCACCGATGTTGTTTATGATCTCGGCGGCAACCGCATTATAACCCGCGACCTCACTCCCGGAATCTACATCATCAACGGAAAGAAAACAATAATAAGATAAAACCACACTGACAATATGGAAATAATTAAAGATAAGGAATTTGAGGGCGAGCGCCCGCTGTTTGGCAGCCGCGATCTGCGTCTTGAAAACGTGACAATCCATGCCGGAGAGTCGGCGCTCAAGGAGTGTCGCAACATCGAGGCCGAGGGTTGCCGGTTTGAGGGAAAATATCCCTTCTGGCATGTTGACGGCTTCAAGATAAAGGATTGCCTGTTTACCGAAGGAGCCCGCGCGGCGCTGTGGTATTCACAAAACCTCGTAATGACCGACACCCTTGTTGAAGCGCCCAAGATGTTTCGCGAGATGAAAAATCTCAAACTTGACAATGTGCGTATTCCCAACGCTCTCGAGACTCTCTGGGATTGCTCGGATGTGACCCTCAACAATGTGGAGGTTGAAAAGGGTGACTATATTTTCATGCGCAGCTCGAATATTGTGATCAACAACTATCGTCAGCAGGGCAATTACTCTTTTCAGAAATGCCGTAACGTTGAGATTCACAATGCCGTGCTCAACACCAAAGATGCTTTCTGGGAAACCGAAGATGTGACCGTCTATGACTCTGAAATTGACGGCGAATATATAGGCTGGCATTCAAAACGCCTCCGTCTGGTGCGCTGTCATCTCAAAGGCACTCAGCCGCTATGCTATGCCGAAGATCTCGTGATGGAAGACTGCACGATGGACTCAGATTGCGACCTCGCTTTTGAATACTCCACTCTCAAGGCCGACATAAAAGGCAATATCCCGAGCGTTAAAAACCCGATAAGCGGCTCTATCACTGCCGATTCGATAGGAGAGGTGATAATCGACAAATTTGTCAAGGCTCCGGCCGATTGTAAGATTGAAATCAGAAATGCCTGAATAACCGCTTGCTTGCCGGAATAAGAAATACCGACTCTCTGTTAGCCCTCATTCGCGAGGGGAAGCATATCGGAACACGTGATCAGCTGAGACTGACGGTATTGCTGAGCTTGCCGTCGATTCTCGCTCAGGTCTCGTCGATAATAATGCAGTATATCGACGCCGCGATGGTTGGAAGCCTCGGAGCTGAAGCCTCGGCGTCGATAGGGTTGGTGTCGACCTCCACATGGTTGTTCTGGAGCATTTGTTCGGCAGTGGTGAGCGGCTTTTCGGTTCAGGTAGCCCAGTTTATCGGCGCCGACAAATACCACGACGCGCGGGCGGTGGTGAGGCAGGGATTGTTTGCCTCCATAACATTCAGCATTATTCTTGCCGCGATAGGGTGTATCATAAGCGGAGGTCTCCCCTCTTGGCTCGGCGGCAACGATGAGATCAACAGCGACGCCACCATCTACTTCTTTATCTTCTCAGCCGGACTGCCGGTATTTCAGTTGGGCTATTTTGCGGGCGCGGTATTGAGATGCAGCGGCAACATGTTTGTGCCGGGCATGCTCAATATACTGATGTGTGTGCTCGATGTGGTATTCAACACCCTGCTGATATTCCCCACGCGCGAGGTATGGGGCATAACCCTCTATGGCGCAGGCATGGGGGTGAAGGGTGCGGCTCTCGGCACATTTCTTGCCGAGGGTGTTATCGGACTGGTGATGTTTGCCTATATGTGGTGGCGATGCCGCCCGCTGGATATGAGCCGCACTTCGGGCACATTCCTCCCCCGCCGCCGAACTCTGCAACGAGCCGAGAAGATTGGACTTCCGTTGGCTGCCGAACATATAATGGTGTGTGGCGCCCAGATAATCACTACCGTTATCGTCGCCCCTTTGGGCACGATAGCCATAGCCGCCAACGCCTTTGCCATCACTGCCGAGAGTCTCTGCTACATGCCCGGCTACGGCGTGGGAGAGGCCGCCACTACCCTTGTGGGGCAAAGCATCGGCGCCGGCCGCAAGAAATTGGCCGACAGATTTGCCAAAATCACTATCTATTCGGGCATGGTAATAATGACCGTAATGGGAGCGATAATGTATCTCGTGGCGCCGGCAATGATGTCGTTTTTCACTCCCGACATTTCGGTGCAGTCGCTCGGCGTCTCCATTCTTAGAATCGAGGCTTGGGCCGAACCGATGTTTGCCGCCGCGATAGTGGCCTATGGCGCATTTGTGGGAGCCGGCGACACCCTGATACCGAGTTGCATGAACCTCGGAAGCATCTGGGCGGTGAGACTCACGTTAGCGGCAATTCTTGCCCCGGACTACGGGCTTGCCGGAGTGTGGATAGCGATGTGCGCCGAGCTATGTTTCCGTGGCGCGATATTCCTGTGGAGACTCTATAGCAAGGCCTGGCTTAAATCTGTCAACAATATAACCCTGACTCACTGATGAAAAAATATGATTTTGACCGCATAATTCCCCGTCGCAACACCGGATCATATAAATGGGACTCGGCCGAAAGCGACGATGTGCTCCCCATGTGGGTGGCAGACATGGATTTCCGCACCGCCGACTGCATAATCGAAGCATTGCGCCGACGTGTTGACCACGGCATTTTCGGCTACACCCGCGTGCCGGATAAATATTACGAGACAGTCGTGGAATGGTTCGGGCGCCGTCACGGCTGGCAGTTTACCAAAGATATGATAATCTACACCAGCGGAGTGGTTCCCGCCTTGTCGGCTATAATCAAGGCCATGACTTCGCCGGGCGACAAGGTTATTGTGCAGACACCGGTCTATAACTGCTTTTTCTCATCAATTCGCAATAACGGCTGCGAGATAGTTGACAATCCGCTGCGCTACGAAAATTGCCGATACTCGATCGACTATGAAGACCTCGAGCGGAAAGCAAGCGATCCTAAAGCCAAACTACTATTGCTCTGCAATCCCCATAACCCGGCAGGAAGAGTATGGACCGCCGAGGAACTTGAAAAGCTCAACACTATCTGTCTCCGCAACAATGTAATGGTGGTGGCCGATGAGATTCACTGTGAGCTTGTGTTTCCCGGTCATCGTTTCACTCCCTTTGCCTCAATCAGCGACGAAACCCTCCGCAACTCCATTACCTGCAACTCCCCTTCCAAAGCGTTTAACACCGCCGGTCTCCAAATTGCCAATATCATCGCCCAATCTCCCGAAGTAAGAGCTGCAATCGACCGCGCTATCAACATCAACGAGGTGTGTGATGTAAACCCCTTCGGTGTCGAAGCCCTCATCGCCGCCTATACCGAAGGCGAGGAATGGCTCAGTCAACTTGTTGATTACCTATACCATAACTATCTCACACTGCGTGAATATTTTGCCAAATATCTCCCGTGGCTGCCGGTAACCGAAATGGAAGGCACATATCTTGTGTGGGTTGACTGCCGCTCGCTTGGCATTGATTCCGACACTCTCGAACATCGTCTGCTTGACACCGAACGGCTTTGGCTCAACTCAGGCACTATGTATGGCAAAGACGGCTTCATGCGCATTAACATCGCCTGCCCCAAATCCGTTATGCTCGACGGCCTCAACCGCCTCTGCCACTTCCTCAACAACCTCTAAACCATTCCGTTATTGATTGACGGTAAATACACATATAAAACAAAACGGGCAGGCCTCGGTTAAGGGTCTGCCCGTTTTTAGGTTATGAAGTAAGAGGTCAGATTTCAACGCTATTGCGCTTCTGGGAGTAGGTGCCGTAGATAGCCACTACGATAAAACAGATAAGCGGAAGCACAAACGAGATGTTGACAGCGGGGAAATCAAAGATTCTGTCACAGTCGATAATCATGCCCTGAAGCGGAGGCATAAGCGCACCGCCAACGATAGCCATTACCAGAAATGCCGCGCCAAGTGATGTATCTGTCTTGTCGACTTTTTCCAAAGCTATGCCATAGATACTCGGGAACATGATAGACATAAACGCACTTATGGCAACGAGGAAATAGAGACCTATCATGCCCTCGATAAGGATTGTCAGAGCGGTGCAGATCACGGCTCCGATTCCGAATATCTGCAGCAGTCGGGCGGGACGGATATACTTCATCAGATAGGTGCCGATAAACCTGAAGCTGAGAGCAAGCAGCATGGCGACAATATTATAGATCTGTGCGGTGGCCTTATTGATACCGAGGTTGCCGGCATACTGAATGATAAATGTCCACACCATGATCTGGGCACCCACATAAAACATCTGGGAGATAACACCATAGCGATAAGCATGGTTATGCCACAGATGGCTGAGGGTTGTTTTCACGCCACAGCTGTCGTCATTATCCTTGACAGGTTTGGGCATTTTGGCCAATGCGATGATTATAAACATCACCAGCACCACAAGGCCGATCGCAACGTATGGGTCGCGTATCACGGCGAGATCGTGGGTGCGGATAGCGGCTTTTTCGGCAACGCTGAGAGTATTAAATACCAGATTGCCATCGGCATCGCGAACGTCAGACAGCAGGTTGGGCAGAATCACAAACGAGGCTACGGCCATGCCCGAGAGCGAGCCCACGGGGTTGAAAGCCTGCGCCATATTGAGTCGGCGTGTAGATGATTGCTTATCTCCAAGCGACAGCACATAGGGATTGGCAGTTGTTTCGAGAAACGCCAGTCCGAAAGTCAGCACATAGAGCGACAGACAGAAGAATGTGAAACTCTGAAGCGACGCCGAGGGAATAAAGAGAAACGCACCGATGGCATAAAGTCCGAGTCCGAGCAAAATGCCGCTCTTATAGCTGAATTTCCTGATGAAAAGAGCTGCCGGAACAGCCATAGTGGCATATCCTCCATAGAACGCGAACTGCACAAGCGAGGCCTGAGCCGTGGATATTTCCATAATATCCTTAAAGGCGGCTACCATAGGATTGGTAATATCATTGGCAAATCCCCACAACACAAACAGAGAAGTCAACAATATAAATGGCAGAAGATATTTTTTCTCTACCAACGGGGGCTTTCGATTTAAGGTTTTTTCCATTACAATAAAGTTTTTCTATATGCAGACTATCTCGTTGATTTCGGCCATGGTTACACACTGTCCGGCGGCCTGGGCCTGAAGCATAACATTGCCGATAGCGGTTGCCTCGACAGCTCCCGCCTCGACAGGCACTCCTGTAAGTTGGGAGGTGAGTCGGTTGAGCAGCTTGTTGCGGCTGCCTCCGCCTATCACCTGAATACGCTCCACCTTTCGGCCGAGCATTGAGCCGAGATCTTCAACACCCCTCTTATAGCGTGTGGCAAGCGACAGAAGCACACATTTCACTATATCGCCCTGAGTCTCAGGTTCGGGAAGATTGTGCGAGCGGCAGTAGTTTCTGATCGTCTTCTCCATCTCTCGCGCGGTGGTGAATACCTGATCGTCAACATCGATCACTTCCGAATAATCTGACTTTTCAGCCTCCGAGAGCAGATAATCATAATCGGTTCTCATTCCGGCGGCTTTCCACAAGGCCATGAGGCGTTGCAGAATCCACAGACCGGTAATATTCTGAAGAAATCTTATTTTGCCGCCTGTGGCACCCTCGTTGGTAAACCCGGCGAGACGTGCCTGCGGAGTAAGCACGGGATTGCTTATCACGGCTCCAAGCAGCGACCATGTGCCGGAGCTGAGAAAAACGGTACCGTCGCTCTCATAGGTTCCGCAAACCGAATGAACGGCGCTGGCGGTGTCGTGCGATCCCACAGCTATAACATTAACGTCATAGTCTATACCGATTTCCTGTTTTATATCGTCGGTAAGCTTGCCGCGCACTTCACCCGGCATGACTATACGGCCAAACAGATGTTCAGGCAACCCTACTCGGGCTATCAGCTCACGGTTCCATGAGCGTGTTTTAACGTCAATCAGCTCGGAAGTCGAAGCGATGGTATATTCATTGCAGGCTACGCCGGTGAGGAAATAACTGAAGAGGTCGGGCATGAAAAGCAGATGAGCCGCAACCTCAAGAAGCTCGGGCGCACTTTTACGCATATCCACCAGACGATACAGGCTATTTATATCCATCTGCTGAATACCGCTTTGAGCATAATGAGCGTCGGGGTCTTCGGTTTCGAAATAGCGTTGCAGGCCACCCTGAAGCGACGGATCGCGGTAGCAAACCGGATTACCCAGCAGATTGCCGTGACGGTCTATAAGGCCGAAATCCACTCCCCATGTGTCAATGCCCACGCTCAGAAGTTTATAGCCTTTCTCAACACCCTTTCTCAAACCGGTTTTCATCTCCTCAAACAGCGACAGGAAATCCCAGTAAATATGGCCACCCATATTTATCTGACGGTTTTCGAAACGATGGAGTTCGTCAAGAGTCAATGAATTTCGGGAGAGGGAAGCGGCTATTACCCTGCCGCTTCCTCCTCCGAAATCAACTGCTATATAAGCTTCTTTCATTTGCCTTCCTTGCCTAAGAAATAGGATTCAAGGTCATCGATCTCAGCTCTTGTCAGGGGGTCGACATTCGAGCCGTTGAGCAACGCTATGCGACAGCCCATTTCAAAGAACATGGCTCTTTCAAAGGCCTGATCGAAATCGGCGCCACACACCACCTGACCATGTTTGAGCAGCAACACACTGTTGTGTTCGCGCATGGCCTCGATCACATGCTCGGCAAGTTGAGGCGAGCCGGGGCGGAAATAGGGAATCTGGGGAATCTCCTCACCCACATGCAGAGCCATTTCGGCTGTGAAATTGAGGTTGGTGAAACGCTCTTTCCTGCAAGCAAGCGCGGTGGCATAGGGGCTCTGGAAATGGAGCACCACATTAACGTCGGGGCGCTCTCTCATCACGCTGAGGTGGAAAGTGCTCTCCATCGACGGCTTGACACCGTTGAGAATCTTTCCCTCGGCAAGCTCGACCACCGACACTCTGTCGGCGGTGATTTCGGGCAGCCATGAGCCGGTGCCTGAAATAAGCACCTCGCCGTTGGGCAGACGCCACGAAAGGTTACCGCTGCTGCATATCGTAAGCCCGGCGGCTCCGACTTTATGGGCGGCGCGGATAAACTGATCGATCTGTGCTGAAGTTGCCATGACTTACTTGTAAAGAGGTCCGTAATTCTTACATGCACGATAGTCTGCGCCCTCCTTATCCATTCCAAATGCATTCCATGCAGAAGGTCTGAAGATTTCGGTGTCGGGAATATTGTGCATACAAACGGGTATACGCAGAATCGAAGCGAGAGTGATCACATCCTTACCGATATGGCCATAGGAAATAGCACCGTGGTTGGCACCCCAGTTGTTCATCACCGAATAAACATCCTTAAAGGCATCTCTGTCGGGACAGAGACGGGGCACAAACCATGTGGTAGGCCAGGTGGGATCGGTGCGTTTGTCGAGAATGGCGTTGATTTCAGGATCGATGTCAACAGTCCAACCCTCGGCTATCTGAAGAACCGGGCCAAGACCTTTCACGAGGTTGAGACGCATCATGGTGACAGGCATTCCGCCTTTGGTAAGGAAGTTTGACGAGAAGCCGCCGCCACGGAAATAATCACGGTCGGCAGGATACCATGTAGTGGCTGCGAGACATGCCTCGACATCTTTTTCGGTCATTTCCCATGAGGGTTTCATGCAGGGTTCGCCGGCTGCGTTGAAACTCTGACCGGTTGCGTCGAGAGTGGTGGCACCTGAATTGATGAGGTGGATAATACCACCGGCGGCGCGGCCTGTGAGTTCCTTGCCGGTGACGCGTTTCACAGCCTCGGGGCTCCAGTAGGTACGCACGTCGGAGAACATCTGACCGATACCGGTGAGCAGATGACCGAACAACATGGCCACACCGTTGCAGGCGTCGTTTTCAGTGGCAAGCACAAATGCCTCGCGAATACCGTTCCAGTCGAAAGAGGTATTCATGAGAGCCTCGGTATAGTCACCGTTGGGCTTCCAGTCGGTCCACTGACGCTGACCCTGGAAACCGCCGGCGATAGCGTTATGGCCGAGAGATTCCTCCTTGAAGCCGGCTTCGAGCAGACGGGGATTACCGATCATGAGGTCTCTTACGATAAGGGTCATCTTAACGATAAATTCCCAGTCGGCATCTTTCTGTTCGCGGGTTTTGGCCTTGACTGTGTTCTTTATATCCTCACCCTCGTTGGGCTTGCAATATTTTTCGGTCCATGCCATAGCTTTGGCATACTCCTCTTTGTCATAGATACCCTCATCCATGCGGCGCAGAATTTCGGTCTCGTCGACACTCTCGTTTCTCATGCCGAGATATTCCTGGAAGAACGAAGGCTCGACAATCGAACCGGCGATACCCATACACATCGAGCCGATCGAAAGATAGCTCTTGCCGCGCATAAGGGCAACGGCGATCGAAGCACGGGCAAAGCGGAGCAGCTTCTCAGCAACATCGTCGGGAATAGTATTGTCGTTGAGATCCTGCACATCATGGCCGTAAATGCCGAAAGCGGGCAGACCCTTCTGGGCGTGGCCGGCCAACACTGCTGCAAGATAAACGGCTCCGGGGCGTTCGGTGCCGTTAAATCCCCAAACGGCTTTGGGCCAATAGGGATGCATATCCATAGTTTCAGAGCCGTAACACCAGCATGAGGTCACGCTAATGGTGGCGCCTACACCTTCTCTCTCAAATTTTTCGGCACAAGCGGCGGCTTCGGCTACACGGCCAATTGTTGAATCGGCTATCACACACTCAACGGGAGTTCCGTCGGGATAGCGCAGATTGGTAGAGATAAGGTTGGCCACAGCCTTGGCAAGTTCCATTGTCTTTTCCTCAAGGCTCTCTCTCACTCCACCCTGACGACCGTCGATAGTGGGGCGAATACCGATTTTAGGATAATTTTTCATGCTATATGTTTAGTTTATTTTGGTATGATTATTTATTAGCTTATCACAGGATAAAGCATTATAGATGACTAACGGCAAAGTTACGAAAAAAACCTCTCTTTATCCACCTGCCATCACTATTTTCACCGGCCTTTTTCATTAATTTTCAAGTGAAAATATCTGCGGTAAACACATCAGCCTGACACTTCCGTTCAAAGACTGCTGAGTATCAGCATATTGGCCCGATCAACCATCGAAGTGTCGAGCGACGCGAGATATATCTGCGTGGTTGATTCGGAGTCGTGCCCCATTCCTTCGCTGATGACACTCACCGGTATCCCCTTGGCCCTGGCGGCACTCGCCCAGCTGTGACGCGCCACATAGAGCGTGAGGGGCATCTCCACTCCCACCATGCCGCCCAGCTTCTTGAGATTACAGTTTATCCTATAGCCCGCGGTGCGATAGACACACCGCTCATTGATGCCCCGGTGCTTTATAATCGGCAGAAGATAGTCGGAACTGTTTTCAGGATATTTGTCAACAACCCTCTGCATATCCTCAGTCCATTCGATTATGAGCTTCTGCCCCGTTTTGCGACGCCTGTAACTTACATATCCGTGCGCCAGGTCTGATTTGCGCAAATAGGCCATATCTATAAAACTCATGCCCCTGAGCATGAAGCTCATCATAAACATGTCGCGGGCATAGTCGAGCGACGGAGAGTATTTAAGATTAAGCGACTTGATCCGCTTTATGATGTTGAGCGGTAGAGCCCTCTTAACCGTCTTGTCAACTCCGGTATAGACATGACGAAAGGGAAATCGGTTTTCGATTATGTTCTGCTCCACAGCCCGGTTGTAGGTGGCGCGCAGAATCCTTGCATAAAACGAAAAAGTATTCTGAGTGTTGCCCTTCTTCCTGTGCCAGGCCTCAAACGATTCCATTACCTCCGATGTAATACAATCGAGCAATATATCCTTACCACCCCTGAATTTCCTGAAACTGTTGAGGGCGGCCTGATAGGTCTCGGAAGTGCGTATCTTATGATTTTGCTTAAGACTGCTAATCACACTTTTCATGTAATTAAACAGCGAATATTCACTGACAAAACGTTTATATTCCTCGACTATATCGTCGGCGCTATATTCAAGACATCGGCTGTCGAACTGTCTAACTATTTTGGTCAGCCTCTCGACATCGAGCCTTATATGCTCCTTGATCGAAATCATCTGAGCAACACGACTGCCTGAATGACCGGTAGCAACGGTAGAGCGTCGTTCGCTCCATTCAGAAGCGAGCAGATGATAATCGGTAAAAAGCTGACGGGTTTTTCTGTCATGAATAATCTGATAATAGATAGTGCCCTCGCTGTCAGGAAGACTTGAGTAACGGAATTTTACTTTTATTGAAGCCATTTCGTTTTCTTATTTATTAAGATAATCAACCTATGTATAAAATGGCCATAAGTTTAGCGCGTTTATTCCTTTCACGCAATAGCAACAATCAAAATGAGAAAGTTAAATTATGCAATATTTCATCTTTAAGTGAATTATATGTCGTAAATTCGCATTGTGGATAATTCTATAAGACAATAAAAAGCCGATAATAACGGTTGGATAAAACGATAAACTAATCTGAGTTATCCTTAAAAATATCCTTATGTCAATCGATAAATTAAAAGGTTATTTGCTTGCTGCAATTGCTGCCGCGGCCTACGGAACCAATCCTGCCTTTGCCATTCCCCTATATGATCAGGGCATGAATCCCAATTCCGTGCTTCTTTTCAGATATGTCATTGGAATTCCTATACTTGCCGCCATAATGC
>JAIDXU010000008.1 GCA_029058455.1 Paramuribaculum sp. | reverse complement strand
AATTAGTCCTATTAGTCCTATTAGTCCTATTGGTCCAATTAGTCCTATTAGACATACAAAAAAAGCGACGCTAATGCGTCGCTCCGGGAGGTTCCTAGCAGATTCGAACTGCTGTACACGGTTTTGCAGACCGTTGCCTAACCACTCGGCCAAGGAACCATTGATGAGGGTTAGTGACTCATACAGGATTCAAACCTGTAACCTTCTGATCCGTAGTCAGATGCTCTATTCAGTTGAGCTAATGAGCCAAAAGCTGCCGGGAAAACTCCTTTTCCGTTTTGCGGTGCAAAGTTAGGGTTATTTCATGAAATCACCAAACTTTTCACCTCTTTTTTTTCTGCGCGAGGCTCTATTTTCGGAATAAGGGGACTTTTTTGCTGAATTTGTGTTAACTTTGTAGTGTTTGCGCAAAGTTCAGACGCTAACTCCTACCCAAAATTCCTGCACCTTCCAATCCACCAAATAAAAATGAAATCATTTTTTTCGCTTGCGGCAATCGCAACCCTGCTTCTGAGTCAGGGCATATCGGCCGAAAACAACCGGCTCGTCATTCTCCACACCAACGACACACATTCACAGATTTTCCCCAACAATAAAAATCTCGGAGGAGTAGAGCGCCGAATGGTGCTTGTCGACAGCGTGAGAAACGCCAACGACAATGTCATTCTTATCGATGCCGGTGATGCCGTTCAGGGCACACTGTTCTTCACCCTGTTTGGCGGAGAGACCGAGCGAAAGATAATGAACGAGATGGGCTATGACATCCGCATACTCGGAAATCATGAGTTTGACAACGGCATGGAGTCGATAGCCGACAACTGGAGCCTGATGACCGGCGACAAGCTCTCGACCAACTATGATTTCAGCGGCACTCCCCTCGACACCATTTTCGCCCCCTACACAATCAAGCAATATGGCGATAAGAAGATAGGCTTCATAGCTATCAATCTCCGACCTCACGGCATGATTGCCGACGCAAATGCCGAAGGGGTGGAGTATCTCGATCCCTATAAAGCAGCCAACGCCACAGCGTGGCATCTCAAACACAATGAGCGCGCTGACTATGTAGTGGCCGTGACCCACATAGGTTATAAGTCACTTTCAGGCCCCGGCGATGTTGACCTTGCCGCCAACACCGAAAACATAGATATTATAATAGGTGGTCACAGCCACACAACCATCAATCCCGCCGATCCTGAATGTCCGCCCAACCGCATTGTCAATCTTGCAGGCGACACGGTGCTGATAGCTCAAAATGGCAAAGGAGGCGTGACCGTTGGAGAAATAACTCTTGATCTCGACAAAGGCACAAAAACCTCACGTCTCATTACCGTCGACTCCCGTTTTGACAACTCTACCGACAGCAAAGCCGAAGCCATAACCCGAATCATAGCCCCCTATCAGGTGAAAGTCGACTCGATAAGGGCGATTGTGATAGGCCGCTCTCCGCGCGAAATAGGTCAGAAATCACCCGAATCGCTCAACCTCATGGCCGACATCTGTATGGAGGTGAGCAGCAAGCTTTATGACAAAAAGATCGACCTCGCCATAATCAATAAGGGAGGTATAAGATGCGGAATGCCCAAAGGCGACATCACCAAAGGATTGATAATGGAGATGCTGCCATTCGACAACCGCTATCAGGTATTGGAAATTTCGGGCAAGGACCTCATGGAGGGTCTCGATGTGATGGCTCGGCGCGGAGGTGACGCCGTAAGCAAAGGTGTGGAGGTTGAATATGACCCCACCATCGGCGAGTGTGTAAAAATCGTTATCAATGGTGAACCAATCGACCCCTCGCGCACTTATACTTTAGCTACCATCGACTATCTTGCCGGCGGCGGCGACTATATGGAGTCGTTCAGAAACGCAACGCTCAAAGCCTCGTCGCCCGTGGTGGTTTATGACGATGTTATAAACTATCTCGGCAGCTCCCGCAAGCGAGGCAACATCAAGCCCGACAACCGCATGAGAATGAAACCTGTCGACTGACCGACCCCGACAACATAACTGATTATTAATCTTAACACTCACTTTAAAATGTTAGAATTAATCAAAGCCATCGCGTCGGTGATGGTAATGCTGGTTACAGGCAGCAACACCACTATGCCCCAGCAACCCACCATATCACAGACAGCCGACAAGCTCCCACCGAAGGGTGAGATGTGGGTCGATTCGGTCTACAACAGCCTCAGCACGCGCGACCGCGTGGCTCAGCTCGTGGTGTCGCACCTTGTTGTGAGTGACAACGCAGCGGGGCGCGCCGCCGTCAAAAAATCAGTTGGCGTAGATAAGGTGGGTGGTATTCTGCTCGCCAAAGGCACCATCGACTCCTACGCCTCGCTCATCTCGCTTGCCCAGAAAGAAGCCCGGGTGCCGCTGATGGTGACACTCGACGGCGAATGGGGATTGGCCATGCGTCTCACCGACGCGCCGAGATTTCCCTATAACATGGCCTTAGGAGCGATCACCAACACCGACCTGCTCTATGACTACGGTCAGGAACTGGCACGCGAATGTAGGGCGCTCGGTATTCAGGTAAATTTCGCGCCGGTTGAGGATGTCAATTCCAATCCGCTTAATCCCGTGATCGGCAACCGCAGCTTCGGAGAAGATCCCCGCCGTGTGAGCAAGCTCGGCATGGCGGTTGCTACCGGCATGGAGGATGGCGGAGTGATGAGCTGCGCCAAGCATTTCCCCGGTCATGGCGACACATCGTCTGACTCCCACAAAACACTCCCCACCGTAAGCCACACGCGCAGTCAGATGGAAAAGGTTGATTTCAAACCTTTTGAAGACTATATCGAGGCCGGGCTGTCGAGCGTGATGGTAGGACATCTCAATGTGCCGTCGCTCGACCCGTCGGGCACACCCTCGTCGCTTAGCCGACCTATCGTAACCGGAATACTTAAAGACAAACTCGGATTTAAGGGCATGATTTTCACCGACGCGCTCGAAATGCAGGGCGCGAGAGTCGGCACGACCAACAATTGTGTTGACGCGCTCAAAGCCGGCGCCGATGTGTTGCTTTGCCCTATCAACCCTTCAGCCGACATATCAGCTGTTGTGAAAGCGATCGAATCGGGCGAGCTCGACGAGGCTTCGGTGATGGCCCGCGTGAAAAAAATGCTCCGCTATAAATATGCGCTCGGCCTCAGCCGCAAACCGATAATCAACCGCGCTACCGTGGCGCGCGAAATCAACTCCCCCGCCGCCGAGATTATCAATCAGCGTCTGGCCAACGCCGCCATAACAGTGGTCAACAACAAAGAGAAACTCATACCCGTCCCTCAGCTCGAGAGCAATTCTGTCGGAGTGGTGACCATCGGAGCAAGCCGGTCAAATCAGTTCTCTGACCTGTGCCGCAAATATGTGACATGTGAGACAACCGGAGTTGAGAAAGGAGCCGTAGTGACAGCGGCACAACTTTCGGCAATCGCCAAAAACGATATTACAATCGTGGCCGTAACCCGGTCAGACCGTCAGGCCGTGGAGTCATTTAATAAAATCAGAAACTCCGCCAAGAAACTAATAGCTGTCTTTCTCATCAATCCCTACAAGATGTCGCAGTTCGGCAACCTCGAGAGTCTTGATGAGCTTGTTGTGGCCTATGACGACACTCCCGCTTTGCGGCGCGCTGCAGCTATGGCTCTGTTCGGAGGCATAGAAGTGAGCGGCCGTATGCCCGTGAATGTCAACGGAGTGGCCAAAGTTGGTCAGGGTGAGACAATCCCCAAAAGCCGACTCGGATATGCCATGCCTCAGGAAGCCGGATTCAGTGGCAACCTCGTCACCGCGGTCGACTCGGTGGTAAACGCCGCTATCAGAGAGAAAGCCATGCCCGGCTGTCAGGTGCTTGTCGCCAAGGGAGGAGATGTGGTGCTCGACAAATGTTACGGCAACATAAGCTTCGATTCCTCCACGCCCGTAACGCCTGAAACAATCTACGACCTTGCCTCAATGACTAAGGTTACCGCTACTGTTTCCGGCCTGATGAGAGCATACGACGAAGATCTGTTTGACCTCAACGCCCACGCTTCGAAATATATTTCCGGACTGAAGAACACCGATAAGGAGAAAATCAAAGTCAAGCAGCTGCTTTATCATGAATCGGGACTTCCCGCCACAATCAATCTATATAAGGTAATGTTCGACACCGCGAGCTATTCAGGCCCGATAACCAAAGCCGTATCGTCGGCGGCCTACCCCTATCGTATCAATGCCAAGCTCTATGGCAACCGTGACGCCAAGCTGCGCGGCGACCTGATTTCATCAAAGTTCTCCAACGAGATGCCCCTTCAGATTGCGGAGGGAATCTATACATCTGAAAGCGCACTCGACACCATAATGAGCCGCATTTACCGTACTAACCTGAGAAAAAACAACAATTACCATTACTCCGACCTCAATTTTGCTCTGCTGATGGAACTGGAGCAGAATGTAACCGGCGTGGCACACGACCAGTGGGTGGAAACCGAAATTTTCGGACCGCTCGGTGCCAATGTCACCGGCTATAATCCACGCTCCTATTATCCTGTCGAAAAGATAGCGCCCACCGAAAACGACCGATTTATGCGCAAACAGACCCTCCGCGGATTTGTTCACGACGAGCTGGCGGCTTTTTCGGGTGGTGTGCAGGGCAATGCGGGCCTGTTCAGCAACACTACCGATCTTGCCAAACTCTTTCAGATGTGGCTCAACGGTGGCAAATATGGCGACGCCGAGATACTCGACCCCGAAACCATCGAACTCTTTACCCTTACCAAAAGTCCGACAGCCAACCGCACTCTCGGTTTCGACATGCCGGCCAACTATAAATCAATGGCCGATGTCGGCGCCGGCAAGAAAACCTACGGCCACACAGGATTTACAGGCACATGTTTCTGGATTGACCCCGACAAGGAGCTGATATATATATTTCTGAGCAACAGGGTTAACCCCACACGCGAAAACAGCGCGTTTTCAAAGGTCAACCCGCGAGTAGGTGTATTGTCGGCCATCTACCGTAACCTCATCGCCGACTGACCACGCAATTATTCGCGGTAATAAATGCGACGCACTCGGTCGCTCACCGAAGTCAGAATCTCATAGTTTATCGTACCGAGACCGGCCGCAAGAACATCAGCATTGATATGCGGGCCGAAAATCTCAACGCGGTCGCCGGTGTGACACTCCACACCGGTCACATCTATCATGCAGGCGTCCATACATATATTACCCACCGTCGGGCAATAGCTGCCGTTGATCCACACTTTCATGCCCCCGTTACCGAGATGACGGTCTATGCCGTCGGCATAACCCACGGGAATAGTGGCTATGGTCGATTCTCTTTTCAGCAATCCGTGGCGCCCATAGCCGATTGTGGTGCCGGCAGGCCAGCGGCGTGTGGAAATAACGGTAGTATAGAGCGCCGACACGGGGCGGAGACCTGACTGACTGCCGTCCCACATCGTTTTCTGACCATAGAGTCCCACCCCGAGACGCACCATGTCATACTGATGTTCGGGAAATCTCACAATGCCTGTGGAATTGAGAATATGACGGAGAATATGGTGGGATTTACACCCCTCGCACAGCATATCGGCGCAACGGTCAAAATACTCAAACTGGCTCATGGTATAGGCATCCTCTTCGGGGCAGTCGGCCACACAAAGATGGGAGAACACCGAAGCGGGCACCAATTCGCTCTGTGAGTTGAGTATCTCGACAAGGCGTGGAATTTCCTCAAGTCTGAAACCGAGTCGGTGCATACCCGAGTCAATTTTTATGTGAATCGGATAGTTCTCGCAACCGTGGCGACGGGCTGCCCGAAGCATATCTTCAAGCAATTCAAAGCTATAAACCTCAGGCTCAAGCTGATGAGCGAACATTGCGCGGTAGTTATCCATGCGCGGATTCATCACCATGATAGGCATTGTCACTCCGCCCCGACGCAACTCTATCGCCTCGTCGGTCACGGCAACGGCGGCGTAAGCGGCGCCACAACTCTGCAAGGTTTTGGCAAGTTCAAGCGCTCCCGCTCCATAGCCCGAAGCCTTGATCATGCAAATCATTCCGGTAGTGGGTTTGAGATGTGACTTAAACCAATTGAAATTGCTTATCATGGCGTCGAGATCCACCTCAAGAACCGTCTGGTGCTGACGGGCTTCAAGCATATCGGTTATCTCCTCGAAGTGAAATTCGGGGGCACCTTTCACCACCACCACATACGAGCTGAAATCATCAGCAACGGCATGTGCCGAAAATGAGGCAGTGTCGGGATAGAATTCCGCACCGGCACCGAACAGTGACGCATAATCACAGAATTTGGGACCGATAGCAACAAGACGGCTCACGCCACGGCTTTTCATCAGTCGCGCCACCTTTTCATAAAGCTGACGCGGGGGTGTGGAGTCGCCGTTAAAATCGCTCACCACCACAGCCAACCGACGGCCGGGAGTGAGGCGACGCGACGCAAAATCTATGGCCGAGGCCAGAGAACTGAGATCGGAGGTGTATTTATCAAGAATCAAAATCGAGTCATTCACCCCTTCAAGCACATCAAGGCGGGTGTTGACAGGTTTAAGCTCCTTCATCCTCCCGGCGATATTTTCTGGTGAAATTCCGATATAGAGTGCCCCTACAAGCGATGACAGGGCATTTTCAACACTTCCGTCGCTAATAAAGGGAATAACGAAACTCCCTTTGCCACCGCTCCACTCATAGCTGATCGATGTGGTCGAATCAATGCGGTTGCGGTCTATGTGTGTGACTTTCAAATATGCGTCTTTTCCTGATGTTGACCAATCAAGCCGCTTACCTGAAAATTTCGACCTGTCAACAGCCGCACTGACAGCTTCGTCATCGGCATTATAGATCAACGCCTCGCAATTGTCAAAAAGCTTCATCTTCTCGTCGGCTTTGGCTTCTTCCGACTCGAAGCCCTCGGAATGTTGTGGGCCAAGATGAGTGAATATACCGATATTCGGCCTGATAATGCGGCTCAGAGCTGTCATTTCGCCACTCACCGATATGCCCGCTTCGATTATCGCGAGGTCATGGTCGGGAGTAATATCCCACAAACTCAACGGCACTCCAATGCGCGAATTATAGCTGC
>JAIDXU010000079.1 GCA_029058455.1 Paramuribaculum sp. | reverse complement strand
TCAATTCAAAAAATACACGTACCTTTGCACTCGTAAAACAAACGCGGTAGAGAGCTACCGATAAGATTTACAAAAATTGCCTTGTGGTGTAATGGTAGCACGTCGGATTCTGGTTCCGCCTGTGAGGGTTCGAATCCTTCCAAGGCAACTTTAGAAAAGAGCTGAGTCGTCAAGACCCGGCTCTTTTTCTCTATATCTCCCGATTCAGAATTTTCTGCTTTGCAAAAAAGCATAAAAAAAGGCTGAGATTTTGTTATGTCGTGAAGTTTATATACCTTTGCAACGTTTTTTGTCAACTAAACTTAAAAAAGGCAGATGGGAAAATTCTCTGAGTTTAAAGTCCAGCTTAAAACTTTATCCGAGGGAACTCATGAATATGAGTATCACTTGGACAAGCAGTTTTTTGTAAATATGGAGAGCGCAGACATCCACGATGCCGATGTTGATGTAAAGCTCACCGTGCTTGCCAAGAATGGTGTCTATGAGATGACGTTTAATGTCAACGGCACGATCACTCTGCTTTGTGACCGTTGTCTCGACGATCTGATCACTCCCGTAGAGACTTCTTATCATGTGACGGTGAAATATGGTGACAGCTATCGTGACGAGGCAGATGATCTGCTGATCATTCCCGAGAGCGACAGCGGCCTCAATGTCTCATATATTATATATGACACAGTGGCACTCACCATTCCGATGAAACATGTTCATCCTCTCGGAAAGTGTAACCGTGCGATGAGCGCCATGTTGCGCAAGCATCGTGCTCACGCTCCCGGCGATGAGGATGCCGAACTGGAAGATCAGCTTATTGACGAAATGGAAACCGGCATGGGCGATGATTCCGCCTCTGACTCTGATCCCCGCTGGGATGCCTTGCGCAACCTCGGGTCAGGAGATTCCAATGCCTGATAATAATAACAAAAACTACAATAACCTAAGAAATGGCACATCCTAAACGCAAACAATCGAAGACCCGCACAGCCAAGCGTAGAACTCATGACAAGGCTGTAGCTCCCACTTTGGCTCTTTGCCCCAATTGTGGCGCATGGCACATTTATCACACTGTGTGTGGCGAATGTGGCTACTATCGTGGCAAGCAAGCCATCGTTATGGCCGACGCTGCTCTCTAATAATCGGTTACTAACGATTAAGAGGCTGCCGATATAAGTCTGATGCCGTTATAAGACGGTATGAGGTGAGTATCGAGGTCATAAAAATTTCACCCGCCGGAGTGCAGTCAGCACTTTAAGGGTGAGCCGCAAAATTTTTCCCCGCTCGGCGAGCCTCAGGCTCTGCCGCAGTGTCGGGGTTGGTTTGAATCCAAATCGCGCCGAGTCCTCCCTACCCCTCCTGATCATGGGGGTATAGAGAGGAACTTGTGTGTATCTCGCCACTATTGATCTTAGGCCGTCGAGGCAGATGATAGTTAGCGAACAGATACCACAGGTGTTGGCGGGAGAGGAGATAACCTTATTTTTTTACAAGGAAAAAACGACAATTCCCTTAGCCTAATAGCCAATCAATATGCTCAATGCCAGAATTTCAGGCTTAGCCTCATATCTTCCCAATGACCTTCTCGACAACGAGATGCTCTCGCAGATGGTAGATACAAACGATGAGTGGATCACTACCCGCGTGGGTATAAAGGTGCGCCATATTCTCCGCAAGGATGATGCCGGCTCATCTTATATGGGTATCGAGGCTGTCAACCGTTTGCTGGAGCAGACCGGCACCGCCCCTGAAGAAGTAGAACTTCTGATCTGCGCCACATCAAATCCCGACTATCGTTTTCCCTCGACAGCTTCCGTGATTATTCATGGCAGCAATCTCACAAAAGCATACGGCTATGACATTCAGGCTGCCTGTGCCGGATTTATCGTAGCTCTTCAAGACGCTACCGCCTATATCCGCTCGGGTATGTATAAGAAGATCGTGATTGTAACGGCCGAAAAGATGTCGTCGATGGTTAACTATGCCGACCGCACCACCTGCCCTCTGTTTGGCGACGGAGCCGCAGCTGTGCTTGTCGAGCCCACCGACCGAGCCACAGGCGTTGTTGACGCAGTGCTCCATGTCGACGGAGTTGGCCGCGATCACCTTATCATGAGAGCCGGAGGTTCGGTGCTTCCTTCCACTCATGAAACCATTGATGCCGGCGACAACTATCTGTTCCAGGATGGTAAGTTTGTTTATAAACATGCTGTGACCGACATGCTCAACAGCACTCTCGAGGTGGCTGAACGCAACAATCTTACAATGGATTCGATTGACTGGCTCGTGCCTCACCAGGCAAATATGCGCATTATCGAAGCTGTTGCTTCGCGTGCCGGCATCGCTCCCGAGAAAGTGCTTGTCAATATCGAGCATACCGGTAACACCTCGGCCGCTTCAATTCCTATCTGTCTTGACGAATACCGCTCACGTCTGAAACAGGGTGACAAGGTGATTCTCACTGCTTTCGGTGCAGGATTCACATGGGGCGCCCTCTATCTCATCTGGGATCTTTGAGGTCCTGTTTGAACGGATATATATGAAAAATAAGCAAAAATAGCATCTTTTCAGGTGCTATTTTTGTTTATATTCTGAGGGCACGATTTTACAAGGCTATTTTCCGGGTCTGAGAGATCGTTGTCCGAAGAATATTTTTTAACATAACCAAATTCATATTTTCAGTATGTCTCAAGAACATAAAGCAGGATTTGTCAACATAGTCGGCAACCCCAACGTGGGTAAATCCACCCTTATGAACGATCTGGTGGGCGAAAGAGTAAGTATCATAACTTCAAAGGCTCAGACCACCCGCCACAGAATCATGGGCATTGTCAACACGCCCGAATATCAGATAGTGTTCAGCGACACTCCCGGAGTGCTCAAACCCAAATACAAGCTGCAGGAATCAATGCTTAATTTCTCGGAAGGAGCGTTGACCGATGCAGATGTGCTTATCTATGTCACCGATGTGGTTGAGGACCCGCAGAAAAATGCCGACTATCTCGCCAAAGTTGCCCGCGAGACTGTGCCGGTTTTGCTCGTCATCAACAAAATTGATCTTCTGAAAAATCAGGATGAGCTTGTTACTATCGTCAACAAGTGGAAAGAGACTCTGCCCAATGCGGAGATTTTCCCCACTTCGGCACAAGAGCACTTCAATGTCGATAATCTCATGAACCGCATTGTGGAGCTTCTTCCTGTCAATCCTCCTTATTTCGGCAAGGATGCCCTTACCGATAAACCGGCAAGATTTTTTGTCACTGAAATCATCCGTGAGAAAATATTGCTCAACTATGACAAGGAGGTGCCCTATTCGGTGGAAGTCATAGTCGAAAAGTTTGAGGAAAAAGACAATGCCATCCATATCATGGCCGTGATCTATGTGGAGCGTGATTCCCAGAAAGGCATTATCATCGGCAAAGGTGGCTCACTAATCAAGAAAGTGGGTATCGAAGCCCGCAAGGATATCGAGACCTTCTTCGGCAAGAGCGTTTATCTCGAACTTTTTGTGAAAGTAGAGCCTAATTGGCGCAACCGCGAGAATAAGCTCCGTTCATTCGGATATTTGGAGTGAGCGTGATTGAAAATCTTTTTGTAACTTTGTGGCTCGGGGAGTGTCTGCCTGCAGAACCGCCCCGTGCTATTATTTTTTTAATTTAAGAATCCTTTATCGGAAGCCGGTGATTGAACTCCGTAGCTTCCACTAAATATATTATGGGACAGATGATAGCAATAGTGGGTCGCCCCAATGTGGGCAAATCCACACTGTTTAACCGACTTACTCAGACACGCACGGCAATTGTGGACCCCACAGCCGGCACTACCCGCGACCGTCAGTATGGCCGCGTAGACTGGAATGGCAAAGAGTTTTCGATAGTTGATACCGGAGGCTGGGTTGTCAATTCGGAGGATGTGTTTGAAAGCGAAATCAACAAGCAGGTTGAGCTTGCCATCGAGCAGGCTGATGAAATACTCTTTGTGGTCGATGCCATGAACGGTGTTACCGACCTCGATGACCATGTGGCCGAGATTCTGCGCAAGAGCCGCAAACCGGTGCTTCTTGTGGCAAACAAAGTCGACAGCAACGACTGGCTCTATAATGTGGCCGAATTTTATAAACTCGGTCTCGGTGACCCGTTCCCCGTGTCGGCTGTCAATGGCTCGGGCACAGGTGATCTGCTCGACGCAGTGGTTGAGAAACTTCCCGAGGTAGAACCTGACCAACAGCTTGAGGAGATACCCAAATTTGCTATCGTAGGTCGACCCAATGCCGGTAAATCGTCGATAGTCAATGCCTTTATTGGCGAGGATCGCCATATCGTTACCGATATCGCCGGCACCACCCGCGACAGTATCTACACCCGTTACAATAAATTTGGATTCGACTTCTATCTCGTCGATACCGCCGGTATAAGAAAGAAAACCAAGGTCAACGAGGACATCGAATATTATAGCGTGATCCGAAGCATACGCGCTATCGAATCGAGCGATGTGTGCATACTCATGATCGACGCTACCCGAGGAATCGAAGCCCAGGATGTTAATATCTTCTCGCTTATTCAGAAAAACAAGAAAGGCCTCGTGGTGTGTGTCAACAAATGGGACCTTGTCGAGGATAAGTCTGTGGCCGCGATACGCCATTTTGAGGAGGCTATCCGTGCGCGCTTCGCCCCCTTTACCGATTTCCCCATCATTTTTGGCTCCGCTCTCACCAAGCAGCGAATCTTCAAGGTGCTTGAAACAGCTGTTGATGTATATCACAACCGTCGTCGCATGGTTCCCACCTCTCAGCTCAACAAAGTGATGCTTGAGGTGATAGGCGCTTATCCTCCCCCTTCGAATAAGGGCAAGTTTGTGAAAATCAAATATGTCACAATGCTTAAAGACGCGCGTATTCCTACCTTCATTTTCTTCTGCAACCTTCCTCAGTGGGTTAAGGAACCTTATCGCCGCTATCTTGAAAACCAGATACGCAGTCACTGGGATTTCAAGGGCACACCTATCAACATCTATATGCGAGACAAATAACTATGGAAAGAATAAAAATCAAGGTTATAAACCGCAGCAATAACCCTCTGCCCGAATATGAGACACCCTCGGCCGCCGGCATGGATGTAAGGGCACGCCTCAGTGAGCCTGTGGTGTTGAAACCACTCCAGCGCGCTCTGATACCGACAGGTCTTTTTATCGAGTTGCCCCACGGCTATGAATGTCAGATGCGTCCTCGCTCGGGTCTCGCGCTAAGATCGGGCATTTCACTCGTCAACACTCCAGGCACAGTTGACAGCGATTATCGCGGCGAGATCGGAGCTATTGTTATCAATCTCTCCGACACTGATTTTACAATCAACGACGGCGACCGTATCTGTCAGATGGTGATAACCACCTATACCCGCGCCGAATGGGAACCCGTTGAGCGCCTCGACAAGACTGTTAGAGGTGACGGTGCGTTTGGCCATACCGGAATTGACTGATTAGTTATATCATTATAATTCTATCGATAACAATGCGTCGGCTTTTTTCAATACTTTTACTTGCAGCATGTGTCTCGGCATTTTTTGTCCCGGCAGGTGCTGTGAAAAAACATTCCGTTGCCGGCAGCGATGCCCGAAAAGCCGACATGCTCTATCTTGAAGCACTCAAGCTTCAGATGGAGGAGAAATATGACGCGACCTCCGAGCTGTTGGCGCGCGCCCACGAGATAAATCCTGACGATAAGTTTTTGGGGTCGGAATACGGCTTTATGCTTATCAGACTCGGCGGCAACGACACCACCGTCACCAGCCGGGGCTATGAGCTGATGAAAGAGTATGTCGCGACCGACGATGGAAATGATTACTATAATCGTGCCCGGCTTGCTCAGGTAGCTGCTCTGCTTGGCAAAAGCGGGGAGAATCTCAACCTCATGCGTCAGCTCTATCTCGATTTTCCCGATCGACCCGAGGTGGCCGGTGCTTTTGCCGACCGGCTCATGGCGTCGGGCAACCCCGATATGGCGGCTGAGGCGCTGGCGGTATATGATACTCTTGAAATCAGAGAGGGAGGGCTTACGCTACCTGTGTTGCTCAACCGCATAAGAGTCTACGCTACAATCAACGACAGCGCGGCGGTAGTATCAGAATTGCGTCGAGGCCTGAAATCGCTTCCACCTTCGGCCGAAGTCAATCTCTTTGCCGGCCAGGTGTTTGAACAATATCTCAGCCCCGATTCTTCATTGGCCTATTACGACCGCGCTGTGGAAATTGACCCTGATGCGGCCGGCATAGCATATTATTATCGAGCCAATCTGTTGCTCAACAAAGGTGACTCCGTGGGCTACGACCGTGAGATATTCAAGGCTCTCAACCAGCCTGATCTTGATATAAATATCAAGCTCGAGCTGCTGCAGAGCTATGTAGGCAATCTCTATACCGATCCGCAGCAGAAGCCGAGGATTCTCGCTTTGTTTGAGAATATTGTGGAACGTCATCCCCATGAAGCGGAAGTTCACGGCTTTTATGCCGACTATCTTTCAATGATAGGCGACTTTGAGAAAGCTGCCCGTCAGACGGTATTGACTCTCGATCTTAATCCCGATGATAACCGCCGCTGGAGGCTTCTCACATCGGTCTATATGCAGCTTAAGGATTATGACGAGGCGGTAAAAACAGCTAAAAAGGGCATGCATTATTTCCCTGATGATTATGACTTGGTGATGCTGTGTGCTGCTGCTTACAGCTATGACGGACATACTCAGCGAGCTCTCGACCTTTTGCGCCCGCTGGTTGAAAAGTCAACAGGTGACCCAGAGCGCCAGTCGGAGATCTTCACCAGCATGGGAGACATTTTCTATAAGGGTGAGCAGAACGACAGATGTCTCTTATACACAACTCCGC
>JAIDXU010000078.1 GCA_029058455.1 Paramuribaculum sp. | reverse complement strand
TCGCGGGGGTCGAGGATCTTGGGATCAACGCCGGGAAGCTCGGTGGGAACCACGAAGTCAAACACGGGGATTGTCTTGGTGGGAGCCGAGAGGATAGCGCCGTCGAGGATAGCGTCGATAATGCCGCGGGTGTCGCGGATAGAGATACGCTTGCCTGTGCCGTTCCAGCCGGTGTTTACAAGATAAGCCTTTGCGCCGCTCTGCTGCATGCGCTTAACGAGCTCTTCGGCATATTTGGTGGGGTGGAGGCTAAGGAAAGCAGCACCGAAACATGCTGAGAATGTGGGGGTAGGCTCGGTGATGCCGCGCTCTGTGCCGGCGAGTTTCGAGGTGTAGCCCGAAAGGAAGTAATATTTGGTCTGATCGGGTGAGAGAATCGATACGGGAGGAAGCACACCGTAGGCGTCGGCCGACAGGAAGATAACGTTTTTGGCGGCGGGACCGCGAGAGGGCTTAACGATGCTCTTGATGTGGTCGATAGGATAGCTTACGCGGGTGTTTTCGGTAACGCTCTTGTCGTTGAAGTCGATCTTGCCTTCAGCGTCAACGGTTACGTTCTCGAGGAGAGCGTCGCGGGTGATGGCGTTATAGATATCGGGCTCTGACTCTTTGTCGAGGTTGATAACCTTGGCATAGCAACCGCCTTCGTAGTTAAACACGCCGTTGTCGTCCCAGCCGTGCTCGTCGTCACCGATGAGGAGACGTTTGGGGTCGGTTGACAGGGTGGTTTTGCCGGTGCCTGAGAGACCGAAGAAGATAGCGGTGTTTTCGCCCTGCTTGTCGGTGTTGGCCGAGCAGTGCATAGAAGCGATGCCGCGGAGGGGGTTGTAGTAGTTCATGATCGAGAACATGCCCTTCTTCATCTCGCCGCCATACCATGTGTTGATGATGAGCTGCATACGCTCGGTGAGGTTGAAGGCAACGCAGGTCTCTGAGTTGATGCCGAGTTCTTTCCAGTTCTCAACTTTAGCTTTAGAAGCGTTGAGCACTACAAAGTCGGGGGTGAAGTTGTCGAGTTCCTCTTTGGTGGGACGGATAAACATGTTGGTCACGAAGTGAGCCTGCCATGCAACTTCCATCACGAAACGAACGGCCAGACGGGTGTCGGGGTTGGTGCCGCAGAAAGCGTCGACTACATAGAGAGTCTTGTCGCTGAGTTCTTTGTCGGCGATAGCCTTGAGGGCATCCCAAGTGGCGGGAGTGATAGGCTTGTTGTCGTTCTTATATTCTTCGGAAGTCCACCAGATAGTATCTTTTGAAGTGTCGTCTTTAACAAAGAATTTATCTTTGGGAGAACGGCCGGTGTAGATGCCGGTCATTACGTTTACGGCACCGAGCTCTGTTTCCTGGCCCTTTTCATAACCGGTGAGTTCGGGGTTGGTCTCGTCGATGAAGAGCTGATCGTAGGAAGGATTGTGGATCACCTTTGCGCCGGTGATGCCATACTTGGATAAATCAATAGTGCTCATTGTGTTGATACTTATAATATAAAAAGGTTTAATGTTTTGTTACGAGGGATGTTACAACCGGTCGTTGACGTATGGGCCTTGTTCCAGCTGTAATCACTGCAAAGGTAAACACTTTTTTATTATGTGAAGTTCAAACGGCGAAATTTTTTTTAACATTCAACTAATTTTAACATCTTTCGCACGGGCACAAAAAAAGGGTAAGCTTGCTACATCGCACCGCTCAACCCGGTACCGCTGCTTCGATCAAGACCTGACGGAGTTCCCGGGGAGCCTGTCGTGTAGGACTTACCCGGGCACAAAGGTACTCACTTTTTCTAAATCTGCAAAATTTCCATCTGTTTTTTCGCCGTTTTTGAGATATCGACACCGTTAAACACTCCGTGGGCTGCCTACCCCGGCGGGGGCGGAGTCCTAATGTAAAAATGAGTCACCCACTCCGTGGGTTCTGTTTATCAACTGTTTACGCGCCCCGAGTTTCACTCGGGGTTATCGTCAAACGCCCACTCCGTGGGCTACTTACCCCGGCGGGGTGATTCAGGGTAACCGCAGGTGTCAACCTGCGGACAGACGCCACCACAGCCCGGAACCCCGGAGGGGTGACTGAGAGTAGCCGCCTCACTTGGATCCTTTTCGGAAGTCAGTGCGATTAATCGCACACCTGCAAAATAAATATTCCGGCAGAGACAGCCATAGCGCTCCTCTGCCGGAATATGGATCGATGAGGCGCAAGCCTCTTTATTTCATAAGGTTGACATAATATAAGTCAAAAACTCTTTCCCCGTTGTAATAATAGGTTGTATTAGCACTCGGATAGTCGGCCACCATAGTTACCTTATTTGTGACTTTAACCGGACAGATGAAATTACCCTTGGGAGTTGAGCCGATAATCTCAATCTCAACTGTAAAATCTTTAGCTGCGTCAAAATATCCGAATCCTACTATCGGCATATCAAGTGTGTTATCGCTATCTAAAGCAGGAACAACTTTTGAGAAATATGCCGCTCCAAAGAATTCTGGTTTGATTTTCGACGAAGCAAGAATATCTCCTCTAAACATAAGACCGCCTGATGGGCTTATCATATCGGTTGAGGTAGATGTAGAAATAAATGATTATATTTGCAAAAAAATAGAGATATGAATACCGAGTCTGCCAACGAGATTGTGTGGGTCGAAAGCACCGGATCGACCAATAGTTTGCTTTTGGAAATGGTTGCTGCCGGAGATGCCGGCGAGCGACTGTTTGGCGTTGCAACCCATACCCAGACCGCCGGGCGCGGCCAGAGGGGTAACAGCTGGGAGAGCGAGCCGGGCAAAAATCTGACAATGAGTCTGCTGATACGCCGCCCGGGTGTTGACGCCGGAGCGCAGTTCTCGATCAGCGAGGTTGTGAGTCTGGCGGTGGTCGACGCCCTGAGGCGCATAGTACCGTCGGGAGGGATAAGTGTGAAGTGGCCCAACGACATCTATGCCGGCGACATGAAGATATGCGGCATTTTGATTGAGTGTGCGCTGAGCGGCAGGGAGATTCTTCACGCCGTTGCGGGCATAGGGGTGAATGTAAATCAGAGAGTTTTCAGAAGCGATGCCCCCAATCCTGTGAGCGTTGTCAATCTCAGCGGTGTGGAAAATTCGGTCGAGGCTCTGGGGCGCGACATAGCCGCGAGAGTGGCGGCAATGCTCCCTTTGCTCGCTACTTCGGCCGGCAGAGATATTATTCATGAACGCTATATCGGGGAACTTTGGCGCAAAGAGGGCTATTATCCTTATCTCGAGACTGCTACGGGGCGCCGGATAATGGCGCGCATAACACAGGTAGCTCCCACCGGCCATATCACTCTGGATACAGACGACGGGAGCCGAAAAGTTTACGCCTTTAAAGAGGTTGCGGCGCTGTTGGAAAACTGAACGCTCAGATGCGGTCGAGCACTGTGCCTACCAGATCGTGGATGGCGGTTTTATAGTTGGGGGTGGCGTCGTTACACACTCTGTTGGCGATGATCGAGCAAACGGTCATGGCTTTGTGGCCCATGAGACGGGCGAGACCTTGCAGGGGTGCGCTCTCCATTTCATAGTTGGTGATTCTGCGCCCTTTGTGAGAGAACTGCTCTATGCGGCGGTTGAGGTCGGGGTTGGCCAGCGGCAACCTCAGTTCGCGACCCTGGGGACCGTAGAATCCCACAGCCGAAATTGTGTTGCCTCTCACCATATCGTCGCGGCCTATCAGCTCAACGAGATGGGGATCGGCGTCAACGACGTATGGTTTGGCCCAAAGGGGATTCCACCCTACGGAGTCACACATGTCATGCTCGAAATCGAGGTCGGCCACCTCGTTGCGGCCGGCATAGTAGTTGAGCACACCGTCAAAGCCGATAGCTTTTTCGGCGATTACGGGAGTGCCGAGCTTGAGTTCGGGCTGGAGTGCGCCCGAGGTGCCGATACGCACCATGTGGAGAGTGCGGTGTTCGGGCTTCACCTCGCGGGTGGTGAAGTCGATATTGGCGAGGGCATCAAGCTCGTTGATCACGATGTCGATGTTGTCGGGACCTATGCCGTGGCTGAGACACATTATAGGCTTGCCGCGGTAGGTGCCTCCGATGGTGTGAAATTCGCGAGAGGAAACTTCAAAAAGTTTTTCGTCGAAAAACGAAGCCACCATGTCCACGCGGCCGGGATCGCCCACGAGAATTATTCGGTCGGTGAGCTGCTCGGGACGCAGATGGAGATGAAACACCGAGCCGTCGGAGTTGATGATGAGTTCGGAAGATGGAATGATTTTAGACATAAGGCAATTATTATAGATTAAAGATGAAGGAATAGTCAGCCATTAATCAGTTTGGGGAGAGACAACGGTAGGCTCCCCCGGGTATGGAGGTCACTATGCCGCGAAATTCGAGGTCTACCAATATCGACATCACTTTTCCGGCGGCGAGATTGAGGTTGACGGCCAGTTCGTTGACGCGGGCCGTGTCGTGGGAGAGAAGATAATCAACTATGAGTGTTTCTACCGAGTTGAGGTCGGAGAAAAGCGACTGTTGCTCGATTTTGACCTCCTTGCGAGGCCAGCCCATCGCTTCGATGAGGTCGTCGGGAGAGGTGATTACATGAGCTAATTGACGGGCGCAAAGGTTGTTGCAACCCTGACTGTAGCGGTCGGTTACGCGGCCCGGCAGGGCAAAGACCTCGCGGTTGTAGCATGAAGCTATGTTGGCGGTTACGAGCGCACCCCCTTTGGCGGCCGATTCAACCACTATCAGGCAGTCGCACAATCCCGCCACGATGCGGTTGCGCGCCAGGAAGTTGCCTTTGTGAAGGGTATCGACCGAGCGGTAGTCGGTAATGAGTGCGCCACCCGACGATATGATCCGCGAGGCAATGGTGCGGTGCTGAGAGGGATAGAGAGTATTGAGCCCGTGGGCAAGCACGGCGGCTGTGGGGAGTGAATTTTCAAGGGCGGCACGATGGGCGGTGATGTCGATTCCGAAGGCCAGTCCGCTCACGATCAACGGCTTGAAGGGGAGGTTGGCGGCGAGGGAGGCAATAAGCCGCTCGGTAAATTCCACACCGTAGGAGGTGGCATGACGGGTGCCGACCACCGAGATTACAGCCTGTGGGCTGAGATCGGCCGCCCCGAGTGAGTAGAGCATCAGCGGAGCGTCGTCGGCCTCGATAAGGCGGCGGGGATATGTCGGGTCGGTGAAATAGGTGGTGGTGATGTTGTGGGCTCTGACAAAGTCGACCTCCTTTGAAGCTTCCTGCAGAAACCGGTCGCGCAACGCCCGGTCGAAAATACGGTTTTTACCCCCCGTGACAATCGCCAGCTCCCGCTCGGAGGCCGCGAAAAAGTGCTCCTCCGAATCGAGCACTGCAAGCAGTTGCCGGGCCATGCGGGGCGTGAGGCCGCGCATCGAAGCGAAAGCAATGCGATATGTAAGCGGATCGAGAATCATGCCGGAGGTGCAAGTATTTTTGTCAGGATATGACGTCGGCAAACGCTTCGGCGAGAATGTCACCGCGACTCAGGCGTTTGTTTTCAAGACACACTATCGTACACTCTCCACGGCACACGGGGGTGAGTTCGGGAAGTCGGAATATCTCCTGATGGAACACAAACCGCGGACCTTGACGCGTAAGCTTAAGCCGGCTCAGAATTTCGTCGCCAAGCGTGAGAGGAGTGAGATATTCGATTTCAACCTTGCGCAACACCGGATCGAGACCTTTCTGCTGCATTTCGCGAAACGAGGTGCCCGCTTCCTGACAGAACAGATGGCGGGTGTGTTCGAAATAGTGCAGGTAGATGGCATTGTTGACAATGCCCTGAGAATCCACCTCATAGTCGCGCACGGGAAATACGGTTTCAAAGATATATGCCATATCCGGAAAGTTTTTGGATGGATGAAGGGGTTAGAGAGAGCTGTAGGAGCCTGAGAATGTGTCACCCTGAGAGGGGTCGCCGGTCTGCAGGCCTTTGTTGAGCCAGCGCTGACGCTGGGCCGAGGTGCCGTGATTGAACGATTCGGGCACTACATATCCTCTCGCTTTTTTCTGGAGGTAGTCGTCGCCTATCTTTTGGGCGGCGTCGATAGCTTCTTCAATATCTCCCGGCTCGATGGAGTTAAACATCCTGTTGTCGTGGTGAGCCCACACGCCGGCATAGTAGTCGGCCTGAAGCTCGAGGCGCACGCTGGTTTGGTTGGCTTCGGTTTCCGACTGGCGTCTCATGAGCGAATGAGCCTTGTCGAGGGTGCCGAGCAGGTATTGCACATGATGTCCCACCTCATGGGCAATGACATAGGCGTAGGCGAAATCGCCGTCGGCGCCGAGGGTTGATTTCATTTCCTTGAAAAATGACAGGTCGATATATACCGACTGATCGGCGGAGCAGTAGAACGGACCTGTCGACGCCTGGGCCTGACCGCACCCGCTGGTGGTGGACCCTGAGTAGAGCACAAGGGTGGGCGCTTCATATTCGAGTCCGTTCTGACGGAAAATCTCGGTCCACACATCTTCGGTGCCGGCAAGAATCTGTTTTGAGAATATTGCCAGTTCCTCATCCTCCTGAGTGGGAGTATAGGCAGTGGATGAGTCGGTGGTGATAAATTGGCCGGAGTCGATCGCTCCGCCAATAAGTGCGCTGAAAAAGTCACCTCCGCCGAGCCATGCTATTACGGCGGCGATTATCACGCCTGCGATACCTCCGCCGGTGAGTAAACCTCTGCGGCCACCTCCCGAAGAGCGGCGGTCGTCAATGTTTGAGCTTTGGCGTCGTCCGTTAAGTCTCATGATATTCTGAATTTTGGAGTTTTAGATTTCTATAAACCGAGCCGTTAGGGGAGCGTGGAGAAATCCCGAGGCTGTGGCGGCAAATTTTTCGGGGTTTTCGGTAGTGAGATAGGTGCATCCCGGCTCCTTGAGACATCGGGTTTCGATTTCGGGATGACGGTGGAGATAGTCTTCAAGCGACCGCGCCACAAGCTCACCCTGGG
>JAIDXU010000077.1 GCA_029058455.1 Paramuribaculum sp. | reverse complement strand
GTTATACGGGGAATCTTAGCCATAGAAAGTCTTTCAATTCCTCAATTTCCTATTCTCATAAAATAAGGACTATGGGAGAGGAAAGGGCAAGAACCATATCATTTAGTCCTACGGTAGAATATTCATATCGGGGCAATAATAGCGATGAGCCTCTTTGGCTCACTGACTCGGTCAAAGATACCGATGTGCTTCCCTCGGTGATTATTCCGCAGTTTGCCGAACTCGACCGCGCCAACAGCACCGAAACCAATCAATATTCCCACACCGTCAAACCCTCTCTTGGCCTTACCTGGGGCATGGAGCCTCTTGCTCCGGGCGATTCGACTTTTAACGCCACTGTTTCAACCTGGCTCAACCTGGGTGTTCCTATCGCTAACGAGCATTATGATTACCTGCGCCCTGAAATAGGAAAAGAAATGTTGTCGCGTACCACCGCCTCGCCCTTTGCGCATTGTGGCATATCGCTCCAGTCAACCAACAAGGTGCGTGATTTAAGTTTAAGCGTCTCCTTTAACGCCGGTAGAGATCCCGTCGAATTATCCTATCTTCTCACCGACCGTATTTCGTCGAATCCTCTTGTGTCTTATATTCCCGCCGAGGGAGGTCTTAAACATGAGCGCTATTATTCCACTTATGGATATATCTACCGAAGAAGCCGCGGCGATCATCATGCCGAGTTCAACGGATATGTTTCGTGGCGCACCACCACCAATTCAGCTGCCATGAAAACGTTTTATGACGCCCGTACAGGCCTGACCATCTATCAGCCCGCCAATATCAACGGCAACTGGAATATAAGCGGTAATTTGGGTTATAGCATGGCATTTCTGCCAAGTGAGCCGTTGAGAGCGGGTGTCAGATTAGGGGTGAATTATGACCATGCTGTCGATTATATGACACTCGACAGTGTGCCGTCGCGTAATTCTGTAAACACCTTTACCATGACTCCAGAAGCCCTTGTGACATATAACTTCATGTCGGGAAGTTCGGTGACGGTATCGTATGTGGCAAATTGGCGGGATGTAACCTCGCCGGTGAATAGTTTTAACGACTTTACCGCACTGACCCATAACGCTACGCTCTCCGGCGCACTTAAATTGCCGTGGAAGCTGACTTTTGAAACCAAGCTTGTGTTCCGCAAGCGCACGGGCTATGAGTCAAAGGCTATGAACAATACCGAATGGGTATGGAATGCTTCGCTTGAAAAATCCATGCTTAAAGGCAAGCTTGTGGCCCGTCTCGAAGGTGTAGACCTGCTCAACAGCGGCAAGGATATACGAATGACTGTAAATGCAAGCGGCCGAGTGGAGACATGGAGCCTGCGTCTCCCGACCTACGGCCTGTTTTCGCTCATCTACCGTCTGGATATGAAACCGCGCTCAAGCCGCCCCTAACCCTTCGTGAATCACCGACACGAGTATGGGGCGCAGACCGTTGACAAAACATTCAACGGCGATCACCATCAATATCAGACCCATGAGGCGCATCATCACGTTGTTGCCCGTTTCTCCGATATATTTTACCAGTTTTGAAGAGAAGCGGAGAATGAAGTAGGTCAGCACATAGATGAGCGCTATGCTGACCACAAGGATGGTTTTCATCGAAAGAGTGGTGGCGGTATCCATCATCATGATACCGTTGGCTATCGCGCCCGGACCGCACAGCATCGGAATGCTCAGCGGGGTGATAGATATGTCGCGTGAATATTCCTTGACCTCCTCGTCACTGAGCTTGGTGTTGGAATATTTGGCCTGAAGCATGTCGAAGCCTATCTTAAGAATTATGAAACCGGCTGCTATGCGAAATCCGTTGGCCGAAATGCCGAAGAGGGTGAAAAGCAACTGACCGCAGAAGGTGAAGGAGATGAGGATGATAAACGATATCATCGTGGAACGTTTCACGATTTCTTTACGCTCATCCTCTCCCAATCCGCGGGTCATGGCAAGAAACACCGGCATGGTGCCGAGGGGATTTGTGAGTGTGAAAAACGAGGTCAGGCAAATAAATGCGAAAGGAAGCAGCGATTCCATATTGAGTGGGGTTGATCGGTTATTAGGGATTGAGCGGAATATTCCGGTTTACAGTGCAAAAATAGTCACTTTTTCCCAATCGCAGCGAATGAGGGGACTTAATTTGCAAGAGCTGCCTCTGCAATAACTCTCAAACGAATTTTTTTGATTATTTTTGCAACCCGAAGGCAACCTGATTCCTATCATGATGAATAAATTTATCCTCACAATCGCATTATCACTTCTTGCGCTTGCAATCTCGCCTGCGGGCGTGACAGGCGCTTCGCCCGTTGATTTCAACTCGATGTTTGCTGACCGCACCCTGCGGCTCGACTACATTTTCAGTGCCGATTCGCTCGGCGCTCATGTAGTGCTTGGTTCGGCCACAACCATGCCGGGGTGGAGCGGCCGCACTCATAATCTCGACAAGCTTCCTTATAACGGCGACGGCACCATTACCCTGACATCTGCCGCCACCGGTGACACCCTATATCGACACAGCTTTTCGTCGCTTTTCAACGAATGGCTCTCTACCCCCGAGGCAAAGACCACTCCAAAGGGTTTCAGCAACACCTTTCTTGTGCCTCAGCCTAAGGAAAAGACCGATATAACCATCACGGTCACCGACCAGTATCACCGCCCGATTGCCTCGATGAGTCACCTCTATGACCCTGCGGATATACTCGTGAGACCTCTTGACAATGTCGAGGCATTGCCTCATAAGGTTCTTCACTGCGGCTCGGCTCCCAACCCCATCAATGTGGCTTTTCTTGCCGAAGGTTACACCGAGGAGCAGATGGATTCGTTTTATGTTCATGCCGCGAGGGGAGCGGAAGCCATTTTGAGCTACGAGCCTTTCAAGTCGATGGCCGACCGCTTCTGTTTTATTGCCGTCGCTTCTCCCTCACGCGACAGCGGAGTGAGTGTGCCCCGTCTCGGCGACTGGAAACAAACCGCTTTCTCCTCTCATTTCTCGACATTCTACAGTGACCGCTATCTGACCTGCCCCGATGTCTCCTCTATTCATGACGCGCTCACCAATATTCCCTATGAGCATGTCATTATTCTGGCCAATACTCCCGAATATGGTGGCGGAGGTATCTACAACTCATATACCCTCACCTCGGCTCTTCATTCCACTTTCCGTCCGGTGATCGTGCATGAGTTCGGCCACAGTTTCGGCGGTCTGGCCGACGAATATTTCTATGACGGCGACGTGATGGAAGATTCCTATCCCGTCAGCGTCGAGCCGTGGAATCCCAATATAACCACTCTTGTTGACTTCGGGTCGAAATGGCAGAATGAACTTGCTCCCGGCACCCCTGTGCCTACTTCGCCCGATGAGGCGGACAAATGGCCATTGGGCGTTTATGAAGGTGGCGGCTACAGCTCGAAGGGTGTCTATCGCCCTGCCGATCAGTGCCGTATGCGCAACAACACATGGCCGGTGTTCTGTCCCGCCTGTGAGTCGGCACTGAAACGCCTCATAGACTTCTATACCGAATAAATTTTAAATCGAATATAAAAACCTTTTTTACATATCTAAAGATGGAAAAGAATTTCAAACGCACTCTCGTGACCACCGCCCTCCCTTATGCCAACGGACCGGTGCATATAGGTCATCTGGCCGGCGTGTATGTTCCGGCTGATATTTACACCCGTTATCTCCGCCTTCAGGGGCGCGATGTGGTGATGATAGGCGGCAGTGACGAGCATGGTGTGCCCATCACTCTCAAAGCCCGCAAGGAGGGTGTCACCCCTCAGGATATCGTAGACCGCTATCACGCCATTATCCGTGACTCGATGAAGGAGCTGGGCATTTCGTTTGACATCTATTCCCGCACCACTTCTGAAATCCACAATCATACGGCATCAGAATTTTTCCGCCGTCTGTATGACAACGACAAGTTTACCGTTGCCACCTCCCTCCAGCCCTACGACGAGCAGGCGGGCGAGTTTCTCGCCGACCGCTATGTTGTGGGCACATGCCCCCGTTGCGGCAAAGATGGTGCCTATGGCGACCAGTGTGAGGCCTGCGGAACATCGCTCAATGCCACCGACCTCATCAATCCCCGTTCAGCCCTGACATCGGCCCCGGTGTCAATGCGCGAGACTACCCACTGGTTCCTTCCTCTCGACCGTTATGAGAGCGATCTGAGAAAATGGATTCTTGAAGGACACACCGAGTGGAAAACCAATGTCTACGGCCAGTGCAAGTCATGGCTTGACCTCGGATTGCAGCCCAGAGCTGTGAGCCGCGACCTGAAATGGGGTGTGCCCGTGCCTGTCGAAGGTGCCGAGGGCAAGGTGCTTTATGTGTGGTTTGACGCTCCTATCGGCTATATCTCCAACACCAAGGAGCTGCTCCCCGACACATGGGAAACCTATTGGAAAGACCCCGAGACGCGCATTATCAACTTTATCGGCAAGGATAACATCGTGTTCCACTGCATTGTCTTTCCTGCAATGCTGATGGCCTACGGCGACGGCTTCCAGCTGCCCGACAATGTGCCTGCCAACGAGTTCCTCAATCTCGAGGGTGACAAGATTTCAACCTCGCGCAACTGGGCCGTTTGGCTCCATGAATATCTGCGCGACTTCCCCGGCCGTCAGGATACCCTCAGATATGTGCTCACCGCCAATGCACCCGAGACCAAGGACAACGACTTTACATGGGCCGACTTCCAGGCCCGCAACAATAATGAGCTTGTGGCCGTGCTGGGTAACTTTGTCAACCGCGCCATGGTGCTCACCCACAAATATTTTGATGGCGTAGTGCCTCAGCCCGGTGAACTGACCGAGGCCGAGACCAAAGTTGCTGCCGAAGTCGAAGCCGCCAAAAATGCTCTCACCGAGGCTATCGAGACATTCCATTTCCGCGAGGCTCTCAAACAGGCTATGGAGATAGCCCGTATCGGTAACCGCTACCTGCAGGAGTCAGAGCCGTGGAAACTTGCCAAGACCGATATGGGCCGCGTGGCTACGATTCTTTATACAGCTGTTAATCTTTGCGCTGATCTCGCCGTGGCCTGCGAACCCTTCCTTCCCTTTGCAGCCGCCCGTCTGGCCGCCATGCTCCGCCTTGAAAATATAAGCTGGAGCATGATCGGCACCAATCCCGTGGCTCCCGGCACTCAGCTCGGCACTCCCGAACTGCTTTTCGAAAAAATCGAGGATGAGGCTATCGCCGCCCAGATGAAACGTCTCGAGGATATCAAGAAGCAGAATCAGATTGCCAATTTCAAGCCCGAACCTCAGGCTCCCGAGATTGACTTCGAGACATTCGAGAAGGCCGACCTGAGAGTAGGCACAGTGCTCGAATGTGAGAAGGTTAAGAAATCAAACAAGATTCTCAAATTCCTTATCGACGACGGCATGGAGAAGCGCATCATCGTTTCGGGCATAGCCCAGCATTATGATCCCAAAGATCTTGTCGGCACTCAGGTATGCTTTATAGCCAACCTCGCTCCCCGCAAGATAATGGGCATAGAGAGCCGGGGCATGATTCTCTCGGCAATGAACGCCGACGGCCGTCTGGTGCTTATAGCTCCCCGCAGCGAAGTGGCTGCCGGAGCACAAATCAAGTAACATTACTTTGCGCGCAATGATGTGTAATAACATCCCGGGCCACACGCCGCGTATTCTGCTGATTTATACCGGCGGAACCATCGGCATGATCGAGAATCCCGAAACGGGCACTCTGCGCCCCTTTGACTTCTCGCATCTCATTGACAATGTGCCCAAGCTTCGCAAGCTCAACTATCACATCGACAATGTGTCGTTTGACCCTCCTATCGATTCGTCAGACATGAATCCTGACCGGTGGGTCGAGATTGCCGGGATAGTGAAGCGTCATTATGCCCGTTACGACGGGTTTGTGGTGCTCCACGGCACGGATACCATGGCCTATACCGCCTCCGCGCTGTCGTTTATGCTTCTCAATCTGTGCAAACCGGTGATTATCACAGGGTCGCAGCTGCCTATCGGTGAGGTGAGAACCGACGGCGAGGAAAATCTTATCACGGCCATTCAGATAGCCGCGGCGAGAGACACCGACGGTTTGCCTATGGTGAGGGAAGTGGCGATATTGTTTGAAAACTATCTGTGGCGCGGCAACCGCTCCACCAAAATGAGCGCCGACAACTTCAACGCTTTCAAGAGCAACAAC
>JAIDXU010000076.1 GCA_029058455.1 Paramuribaculum sp. | reverse complement strand
GCAAATGCAAGCGGTAAGTCAAATCTACTTGATGCCGTTGAGTTCCTGCGTCGTTTCTGGAATACACTTCCTTCTACTAATGATGACGGTACGGACGTACAGCCATTCCTGTTAAGGGAAGATGCTCTTTCTTTCGACACCGAATTTGAATTGAAATTCTATGCCGATGGACTCCGCTACTGGTATAAGCTCAAGGTGAATCCCGAAAAGGTTTGCCATGAGTCGCTATTTGTATATCTCACCAATCGCCCTACTAAGGTGTTTTGCCGTGAAGACGCAGGAGTTGTATCTAAATTGAATTTCAATCCGGCTGTGGTTAAACTTTCGCAGGCAGAAGTTGACGTCATGACAATGAACTGTCTCCGCAATATGTCGCTGTTAGCTACATTGAAGAAAGTAAATGTGTCGGTTGCATATCTTGATAATATGCGCCGATGGATTGATAATCGAATTCTTCCATTGCAAAGCGGTTCACTCTCGACGCTTTCAACTGACGCGAAGAAGCATATTGCCGACAGCGAGGATTTCCGTGAGTATCTACTGCAATTCGCAAAGGAGGCTGACTTCAATATTTCTGACATTAAAATTCAAAGGATGGCGGCTCTATTTGGGCATAAGGTTGAGAACGCTGACGGAACACAGAATTATGTTCTCCCGGAGGCTTGCCAGAGTACCGGCACCAAGCGAATGGTCGAGCTTGAATCGATGATATATGAGCAGCTGAACCGTCAGGCATTCCTGTGTATTGATGAGATTGAGGCATCAATGCACCCCAACCTAATGGAGTATATTCTATCAAAGTTTGTCAATACTCCCGACAATCAGTCGCAGCTGCTTGTATCTACCCACTATGACCCGATTCTGAAAGATATTGATGATATTTTCGGCAAGGATTCAGTGTGGTTTACGGAGAAAGGCAAGGACGGCAGTTCCCAATTATTCTCTCTCGTTGATTTCAAGGGACTGAATAAACTGTCATCCATCCACCGCGCATATATGAACGGTCGTTTCGGCGCACTTCCCAATGTGTTGTAATTATGGCAAGAAGAATCAAGGAGCGCAAGCTCAAAAATCCCGCGATTACAATCATCGGTGAGGGCGCAACCGAGCGTTTCTATTTCACGCATTTGAAACGTCTGAAAGGCTACAACTATGTCTGTAAACCACGCAACTTTGCCGAGCAGAATATTGATGATATTCAGCGTCAGGTCGAGCGAGTGCTTGCTGATGACGGTATTGCCGTATGTGTATTTGATGTGGACGTAACGCGCATACACCAAGCAGACAAAGCCAAATTTGATGCGATGCGCCAGCGTTATGCCAATAATCCGTCTGTCATCATCTGCGAAAGTATGCCATCCATCGAGTTCTGGTTTTTACTCCATTACCTCAACACAAACCGCTACTTCGCAACGTCTGATGATGTAATAGCCGCCCTACATCGTTATTTGCCCACTTTCAGTAAGCAACAATCATATCTTTCAAAAGAAAACTGGGTTACTACCCTATTGGCTGACAATAAACTGACAACCGCCATAAATAACGCAACCGCTATCGGCGAAGAAGGCGAGTCATACTCAAATCTCTATAAGCTTTTCGCACTTCTTAAGTCCTGATGTTTTAGCAGGGGAGTTGGGAGATGATTCGCCAGGGGTCGGGATAGAGATTGTTGGCGCGGTTGCCGAGATTGTTGACAAATCCCAATGGCGGCCCGTCGTGGGTCAGCAGTACGTGGCCTTTGGGCGCGTCGCTAAGCGAGATTGCTTCACCCTTGAGATAGTGGAGGGCAACGGTAGTGTCGACTTCGGCGCGCGGAAATATCTGCGAAGGAGCTCCGGGACCGGTCATCATTGCCAATTGTTGGGTGGGAATCAGCGATTTACCTTTAATTATGGCGGGAGTGAGCAGGGGCGTCGTGATTTTGGCTAAAGAGGGAGTGAGCAGGGGAGTTACAGGTGTTGCCCTCACAATGCCCTCGGGAGAGATCGATAACGAGAATTTTTCTGCGTCGGTGAGCATTGAAGCCGCTTTCAGGAGCTGAGGATTGGGCTTTGCACTCTGTTTGATGCGTTTTGTTTTGGCCGGAGCGGAGGTTGAGGCAGAGTCTCCCGGCTTTCTGACCACACACATAAATAGTCCCTCACCATCTGCAAGATGAGGCATGAATCTCATTGCAGGGAAGTCGGCGTTGATGGCCGGATGTATGCCATTTATTCCGTCGAGAGGTATCTCGACCGGCATAGCTCCGAAATTTTCCATCATCCAGGCGATTATGCGCTCGTTTTCCTCGAGATTGAATGTGCATGTCGAATAGATCATATATCCTCCGGGGCGAAGCGCGGGCCATAGTTTTTCGACTATTTCACGCTGACGGGCGGCACATTGGGCCACGAGGCCCTCGCTCCACTGGCTGCGAGCCTCGGCATCCTTGCGCATCATTCCTTCGCCCGAACATGGCACGTCGGCCGCTATTATATGAAATGTGTCTTTAAGGGGTGAGAATCGCCCTGTGTCGCCTTTCGACAGCATTGTGAATCCATATCCCCACTTGGCGAGATTTTCGCCGAGAATGGCCGCTCTGCGCGGCTCATATTCGTTGGCCACAACAAGCGATCCTTCAGGCAGCGAGGATATGGCCGCGGTGGTTTTGCCTCCCGGGGCGGCACATGCGTCGAGATAGGCTATCGGCCCTTCGCCATGTTCGCGTGCCAGCTCGCGGCTAAGATGAGCCACAACCCTGCTTATTATCATTGATGAAGGATCCTGCACATAGAATCCCCCCTGATGAAGCAGGGGCATGAATGTGAACTTGGGTCGATCTTCGAGATAGAAGCCGGTGTCACACCACTCTACTTTTCTAAGTTTCTCTCTTGCCTCATTGAGCTTCTCCGTACTTATTTTCAGGGGATTGAGGCGTATGGCCACACTCGGCTCTGTGTGGGCCAAAGCAAAAACAAGCCCGTCGGCCACGGTTTTTCCGAGGCCGGCGAGCGAGTCTATGAATTTAGGGTTAAGTTCTGCCATGAGCAGAATTTCGATCAGATTGAAAGGCGACGCAGGGTGTCGAGCAGTTCGCGGTTGATGGGCTTGTCGTTTTTGATAGCCTTTGAGAAAGGCACATATACGATCTCATCGTTCGAGATACCGATCATGACATTGCGCTGATCTTCGAGCAGGGCGTCGATTGCGGCTGCGCCCATGCGTGAGGCAAGGATACGGTCGTGGGCTGTAGGAGAGCCGCCGCGCTGCAGGTGACCCAATATCGAAACTCTCACATCATAGGAGGGATATTCATTCTTCACACGGTCGGCGAGAGCCATTGCTCCACCGGTAACTGGGCTTTCGGCCACCAACACTATCGATGAGTTTTTGCTCTTTCTGAAGCCGTTTTGGATAAGTTCGGCCAACTGGTCGACCTGTGTTGAAATTTCCGGTATGATGGCGGCTTCGGCACCGGTGGCGATAGCGCCGTTGAGGGCAAGGAAGCCGGCGTCGCGGCCCATCACCTCGATAAAGAACAGACGCTCGTGGCTCGTGGCTGTATCGCGGATTTTGTCGACACACTCCATGATGGTATTAAGCGCTGTGTCATAGCCGATTGTGGAGTCTGTGCCATAGAGGTCGTTGTCGATGGTGCCGGGAAGACCTATACAGGGGAAATTAAACTCGTTGGCAAAGATTCTTGCGCCGGTAAGCGAACCGTCACCACCTATCACTACGAGGGCGTCAATGCCGTGGCGGCGCAGATTCTCGTAGGCGAGCTGACGGCCTTCGGGGGTGGTGAATTCCGGGCAGCGGGCGGTTTTCAGAATGGTGCCTCCGAGCTGTATGATGTTTGACACATTCTGTGTCTTAAACTCCACGATTTCATCGCTGATGAGGCCTCGGTAGCCACGATATATGCCGTGAACTTTAAGACCGCTGAATATAGCCGAGCGTGTCACGGCTCTTATGGCGGCGTTCATGCCGGGGGCGTCGCCTCCCGAGGTGAGTATGCCTATGCTTTTTATGTCTACCATGTGAGTGTGTTGTGTTTTTGTGAGTTACAGATTCCAAACTGCCCCGCTACTCTTAATTGTCAGGAGTGCGGGGCAGAGTGGATTTTCTTTATTTATTTCCCGGAGCGGGGAAGCGGGTCAGGCTAATAATCCTCTTCCCCTCGGGATAGGGATTGTTGCTTGATTATTTATCTTCGGCAACGCAGATGCAGACACGGTTCTTTTCGATACCGGGGAAGGGCTGAACGGTGTCACCTTTCCATGCGCAGGTGATGCGGTCGGCAGCGATACCGGCGTTTTCGAGAGCTTTCTGAACTGAGTGGCTGCGACGCTCTGAGAGGGCCATGTTATAAGCGGGATAGCCGGTTTCTTTGTCGGCATAACCGGTGATTTCAACGGTTGCTTTGGGGTTGGCCTTGAGATATTCAACGAGCTTGTCGATCTTAACCTGCTCTGATTCACGGATTACCGATGAATTGATGAGGAAGAATACGTTTTGAGTCATGGGCTCAACTTTCTTGGGCTCGGGAGCGGGTGCGGGAGCGGGAGCAGGTGCGGGAGCGGGTTCGGGAGTTTCCTCGATGATCACTTCTTCGATAACGGCGGGAATTACTTTATAGCCGCGGCCGAATTTGAAGGTGAGACCTACGAGACCGTTGAACTGCCAGTCGATGTTTGATTTGTCACCATGTTTTGAGTTGAAGTGGTCGGTGAGACCGTTGGCGTTAGCCTCTACGTTGAGGGCAACATAGTCGCTGAGACGGATGTTGACACCGAGACCGCCGCGGCCTGTGAAAGCCCATTTGTTGCCGTCCCAAAGGTTAACGAAGTCGTAACCGGTGTTGCGGGCAAGGTCAAGAGCATCATTGTTGTGGAAACGGTCGTTGGCACCTACGCCTAAGAAGCCGTAGAAATCAAGAGTGCGTTTGGGGTTCCAGCCGCAGAAAAGGTTGGTAAGAGAAACAACAGCGTCTACGTTAGCCTGAATATAGTTGAATTTGTAAACGTTGTTTACGGTTGTGGTGGCGATACCTTTAGCCTGCCAGCCGCTGGCACCTGCACGGAGGCTGAAAACGGGGCTGAAGCGATAGCCGATGTTGAGAGCGGCTGCGGGTGAGATGAGATCGCCGAATGCGCCTTCGCCAAGAGTTTCGGCTGCGCCGCCTTGAACCTGAAGGAACCAGTGAGGTGCGAACACCACTTTTTCTTCTTCAATTACAGTCCGCTGGATAGTTTGTGCGGAAGCGGCAAAAGTGCTGAGCACGAGGGTGCCGGCAAGAAGTAAAGACTTAAACTTTTTCATTTCTGAATAATGGTTTGAATTATGTCGACACCTAATCTCATGGTCTGAGCGGTCGGTGTCTCATGGTTAATGATTATTTTGATTAATTTTCTTTTGATTATGGGGAGAGAATCGGTTGGTGAGAATGGATTTTACAAAGATAACAATTGATAAGCGATTTTAGCTTAAAAAAAATCAACTTTTTTTAATTTTTTTATTTTTTCACTATTCCGGTGATGATTTCTGTGGAACTTCCGCGCCACGGTAGCATGCCGTAATATTTTTTATATGAGACTGTTATGGGTTTGCCGGTCGCTTGAATAGCCTGAAGATCGCCGGCCAGGCGGGGATCTTCGATGCTCATGTCGAGCTGACGGGTATAGATACGTGCCGTGTCGGTAAGCGCCGACTGCGAAATCACTTCGGCCTCATAGGTTTTGAATATCAGGCCGCGCCGCTCAACGTTTACGACATAGATATTCATCCTCGCGTCTTCAACATAGGGGGTGAAATATCTCAGCCACACCGTGACGCCAAGCGCCGCAATTACTATGAGCACTCCCGTTATTACCCATTTGAGCCGGGAGCGGCGCCGAGGTTTCCCGTCGTTGCCGTCGGGTGAGGAGGCGGGACGGCTGTCCTGTTCCGAACCAAAGTCGATAACGTTGCTGTCGGGGACAGGTGTTTCCTCCGGGCCTGAATCGCGGTAGTAGTCGGGTTGATCGTCTGAACCAAATATACTCATATATATCTATTTATCAGTTCGGTTAAGAGTTACTGTCAATAACGTCGGCAGGAATATTGCGACGTTTCATAAATATGATACATATAAATGTAAAGATGCCTAAGGCGATTAGCAGCAGGGTGGTGGCTCCCATCACAAGGTTGGCGAAAGAGGTGGCATATTGGGTGGTGAGACCCGGTATCGAGGCGGCATACATGCTGATTCCGAATATCAGAGCCCATTGCCACGGGCCGATACCTCCGTTTGAGGGCACGCCCATCGAAATACTTGTGAGGCAGAAGCAGAGAAGAATGGCGATAGGTCCGTAGGTCGCGGCCATCTCTGCAGTGAGGGGAAAGGCGAAAAAGGCCACATAGAGTTGCAGATAGTAGCAGAACCACATGGCGAAGGTGTAGAACAGCCACAGACCTTTGCCTTTCATCTTGGCCAATACGGCAAATCCCTGCCATATTCCTATGAGAAATTGTTTGGTCTTGGCTATGATTTTGATGTTGTCAAATTTCATGAACACCCACCATATCACGCCCGCGGCGGCCGCTATGCCAAGCCATAGCCAGGGCGACGAGAGGGTGGCGATGAGATTTTCCATCGTTTGCGAATTTTCGCTGAAATAGAGCATTATCTGACTCTTGGCCAACAGAAATGTGAGGAAGGTCATGAGAGCCACCATTACGGTGTCGGCGAGACGGTCGCCCACCATTGAGCCGAAAACGGTGTCGAACGGCGCTTTCTGACGACGCGCTATCCAGCCCGAGCGCCACAGCTCGCCAAGTCGCGGCAACACAAGGTTGACGGCATAGGTGCCGCAGATCGCCAGAATCAATACAAATTTGTGAGCCGGCACGACGATAGCCTGAAGCTGAA
>JAIDXU010000075.1 GCA_029058455.1 Paramuribaculum sp. | reverse complement strand
CCATAGCCTCGGCCTGGAATGTGACGCCGTTGAGGATCTCACCGGCTATCCCTCGATTCTTGGCGGCAGAGTGAAAACTCTCCACCCCAAAGTGTTCGGCGGTATTCTTTCGCGCCGCGACAACTCCGACGATAAGGCTCACACCCTTAAATATGAAATTCCTGAAATCGACCTCGTGATTGTTGACCTATATCCCTTTGAGGCTACTGTTGCCTCAGGCGCATGTGAAGCCGACATCATCGAGAAAATCGATATAGGCGGCATTTCTCTCATACGTGCCGCAGCCAAAAACTTCTCTGACGTAGCCATCGTGGCCTCCAAAGCCCAATATGGCAAACTCGAGGAAATCCTTAACGCACGCGGTGCGGAAACCTCTCTTGAAGAACGTCGCGAACTGGCCACCGCCGCCTTTGGCGTGTCATCAGCCTATGACAGCGCTATCTTCAACTATTTCGCCTCAACAGCTGCCGAAGCACCCTCATCGCTCAGAGTTGCCCTCGACGGCTCAATGCACCTCCGCTATGGCGAGAATCCTCATCAGCAGGGCAGATTCTACGGCCAGTTCGACGAGCTTTTCACCCAGCTCCACGGCAAGGAAATCTCATATAACAATCTCCTTGACATCGATGCCGCCACAAGCCTTATGGCCGAGTTCTCCGACCCGACATTCGCCGTGCTCAAACACAACAATGCCTGCGGACTTGCTACCCGCCCCACCATTCTCGAAGCATGGCAGTGTGCCCTCGCCGGCGATCCGGTAAGCGCATTCGGCGGCGTGCTTATCGCCAACCGACTCATCGACACCCCCACCGCCGAAGAAATCAACAAGATTTTCTTTGAGGTAATCATAGCTCCCGACTATACCGAGGATGCCCTCGCGGTACTCAAGCAGAAGAAAAACCGCATTATCCTCGTTCAGCGTCAGCCTCTCAAAACCACCCGCCAGTATCGCTCCGTGCTTAACGGCGCTCTGGTTCAGGACCGCGACCTCAAGGTTGAAACCCCGGCCGACCTCCGTCAGGTGACCGAAGCCGCCGTTACCGAAGCTCAGGCCGAAGACCTCATCTTTGCCAACAAGATCGTGAAACACTCCAAGAGCAACGCCATCACACTTGCCAAAAAAGGTCAGCTTCTCGCTTCTGGTGTAGGCCAGACCTCACGTGTGGATGCCCTTCGTCAGGCCATTGCCAAAGCTCAGAGCTTCGGCTTCGATCTCAACGGAGCAGTAATGGCGTCAGACGCCTTCTTCCCGTTTGCCGACTGTGTTGAAATCGCTCATGAAGCCGGTATCACCGCCGTGATACAGCCCGGTGGCTCAGTGCGCGACAACGACAGCATTGAATATTGCAACGCCCACAACGTGGCTATGGTAATGACTTCAGTGCGTCACTTCAAGCATTAAAATCTCCCCTATACTTACCACACCACCCCTTTATTTCATTGAAACATGGGTATCTTCTCACTCACCAAAGAAATTGCTATTGACCTCGGCACGGCCAATACGATTATAATCTACAACGACCGTATCGTCATTGACGAACCGTCGATTGTGGCTATAGAGGTGCGTTCAGGCAAACTCATAGCCGTGGGCAACGAAGCTCAGCAGATGTATGGCAAGGAGCCTGCAGGCATCCGCACCATCCGTCCCCTCCGTCAGGGCGTGATCGCCGACTTCAACGCCGCCGAAATGATGATTCGCGGTCTCGTTGAAAAAGCGTCAGCCAAAAACCGCTGGTTCTCCCCCTCCATGCGTATGGTGGTCGGCATACCTTCAGGTTCGACCGAGGTTGAGATCCGTGCCGTGCGCGACAGCTCGGAACATGCCGGCGGCCGCGACGTCTATATGATCTATGAGCCTATGGCCGCAGCTCTCGGTATCGGTATCGACGTTGTTGCCCCCGAAGGAAACATGATCGTCGACATAGGCGGCGGCACCACCGAGATTGCAGTTATCTCTCTCGGCGGTATCGTGAGCAACAAGTCGATCAAGATTGCCGGCGACGACCTCACCGCCGATATTCAGGAACACATGCGCCGCGTTCACAATGTGAGAGTAGGCGAACGCACCGCCGAACTTATCAAGATGAATGTCGGCTCGGCCCTCACCGAACTGGAGGAACCGCCGGAAGATTATATCGTGCATGGTCCCAACCTCATGACCGCGCTCCCGATGGAAGTGCCCGTGAGCTATCAGGAAATCAGCCACAGTATCGAGAAATCGATTGCCAAGATCGAAGTGGCCGTGCTCTCGGCTCTCGAACAGACTCCCCCCGAGCTTTATGCCGACATCGTGAAAAACGGCATCTATCTCGCCGGCGGCGGCGCTCTGCTCAGAGGTCTCGACAAGCGTCTGGCCGATAAGATCGGTATTCAGTTCCACGTGGCCGAAGATCCTCTCAAAGCGGTGGCCAAAGGCACAGGAGTGGCTCTTAAAAACATCGACCGCTTCAACTTCCTCATCCGCTGATCACACTTCACATTATTTTATATAGGCGCAGGCTTTGTCCGCATTACTGATTGCGGGCAAAGCCGCGTCTGATTACCCGTTTAAACCTCTATTTCCGCTTCAGAGTGAGAAATCTCATCAGGTTCTTCATAAGATACAGCACATGGATCCTCACGATAATCTATGTGGTGGCCTCATGTTGTCTGCTCTTTAGCCGCAATCCCTATCAGCACCACCTCTTCCTCACATCGGCGGGAGTGTTGGGACGCACTGTCTATGGAGCCGCCAACTCGGTAACCTCCTATTTCTATCTGCGCGACATCAACGCCGACCTCCAGACCCGCAACGCTGATCTCGAGCTTGAAATCCTGAAACTCAAGCATATCATCAAGCAATATGAGAACAAGGAGTATGCCGACTCGGTGCCTGTCGACACAGCTCTTCAGCGTTATAACTTCGTGCTGGCCAACGTTATCAACAACTCCATAAACCGCAGCCACAACTACATCACCATCGACAAGGGATCGCTTGACGGACTCGCCCCTGAAATGGGAGTGGTTGACCAAAACGGAGTTGTGGGAATAGTCAATGTCGTTGGTCCCCACGCCTCGCGGGTAATGTCGGTGCTCAACCCCTATCTGCGCAACTCCTGCAAAATCAAAGGTCAGGAGCTTGTTGGCTCATTGGTATGGGACGGAGAATCACCCCTTGAAGCGGTGCTTGAGGAGCTGCCCCAACATGCCGAATTCAATCTCGGCGACACGGTAGTGACCTCGGGCCTCTCGACAGTCTTTCCCGAAGGTGTGCCGGTTGGTATCGTGGTCGACGCCATCGCCGAAGAAAATTTCCGCACTCTGAGAGTAAGACTTTTCACCGACTTCTCCACGCTCTCCACAGTGAGAATCGTGGTTGACTATCTCAGCGACGAGATAAAGGCAGTGGAGGATGATGACCGGCAGACAGGCTCCGGCAACAAGAAATAACCTCCTTGCAAATACCAATCATTAAAGACAGTCATTCATGACACGCACCTCACTCTATTTTCTGCTGCTTTCGATCATATTGCTTCTGGCACAGGGCATTGTGTTCAGCCATGTGTGTCTGTTCGGTGTGGCGGTGCCGTTTGTGTTTATCTTCGTGCCCATCACGCTGCCCCTCACCCTCAACCGCAACTGGGTAATTACAATCGGATTTATAATGGGAATGATTGTCGACATATTCTGTGACACACCCGGCGTCAATGCCCTTGCCGCCACACTCATGTCGGCGTCGCGCAGCTCTATTCTCAGGCTTTATTTCCCGCATGAGCAGGATCTCACCGACCCGTGTCCGTCGATCAAGTCGCTCGGATTATCGGTGTTTCTGCGCTATCTTGTCACTATCACCCTTCTCTATTCGATGATAGCTATGATAGCCGATTCGCTCACATTCTTCAACATATTGCACATAGTCTCCGGCATAGCCGGCTCAACGATTCTCTCGTCGGCGCTGCTCCTTGCCCTCGACTATCTTACATCAACACAACGTCGTGAGAAAAGATTATAAACTTGAAAAACGTAAATACATAATTTCAGGCTTTATAATTGCCATCTGCGCTATCTACTGCGTGAGACTTTTCGACCTGCAGGTAGCTGATGACAAATATAAGGCATACGCCGACTCAAACGCCTTTCTCAAAAAAACAATCTATCCGTCGAGAGGCACTATCTATGACCGCACGGGTCGCGTGGTGGTGTTCAACCAACCGGCCTACGACCTCATGCTCATACCCAGGGATGTGGAGCCATTCGACACCCTCAATCTTTGCAAAGCATTGGGAATCACATACGAGGATTTTCAAAAAAGATGGACCAACATGCACTCCTCGCCCAACTATTCCTCCTATGTGCCCCAGACCCTGATGTCGAACCTCACCACCGAAGACTACGGCCGACTGCAGGAAAAACTCTATCGTTTTCCCGGTTTTTATATTCAGAAACGAATTCAGCGCGACTACTACTATCACTGCGCGGCCAATGTGCTCGGTAATATCCGTGAGGTTTCGAAAAACGATATTGAAAAAGACCCCTATTACTCGCCGGGCGACTATACCGGCGATACCGGCGTGGAAAACTCCTATGAGGAGCATCTGCGCGGCCGCAAAGGCACCGAAATACTTATCCGCGCCGCCAACGGCCAGATTAAAGGAAAATATGAGGATGGCCGATATGACGTGAGCGCTATTGCAGGCCGAAATCTCAAGCTTTCGCTCGACATCGAGCTGCAGCAGTATGCGGAGAGTCTGATGATGAACAAGCTCGGCGCTATCGTAGCCATAGAGCCGGCCACCGGCGAGGTGCTCGCTTTTGTAACCTCCCCCTCCTATGACCCTTCGCTTCTCGTAGGCCGCGACCGAGGCAAAAACTACCAGATGCTTAAGGAAACGCCTCATCGACCGCTGATGGACCGCGCCAAATCGGGTTTCTATCCTCCGGGGTCGACATTCAAACCCACACAGGCCTTGATATTCCTGAGCGAAGGAATAATTGACAACAACACCCGTTATCCCTGCTACAAAGGTTATATCAACGGCAACCTGAGAGTTGGCTGTCACCTACATTACACTCCCCTCGCCCTTGACTTCGCACTCCAGACATCATGTAACTCATATTTCTGCTGGGGATTCAAGAACATGATTGACCGCAGGAGCAAATACGGGACATCGGCCGACGCTTTCGAGGTATGGAAAAATCATCTTGTGTCGATGGGCTATGGATATAAACTCGGCATAGACCTTCCGGGCGAAGGCCGCGGTTTCCTTCCCAACGCCAAATATTATTCAAAACGCTACGGCGAAGGTCACTGGAGCGCCAACACGGTTATATCGGTGGCTATCGGTCAGGGTGAGGTAACGGCCACTCCGCTCCAGATCGCCAATCTCGCCGCGACGATTGCCAACCGGGGATGGTTTATCACTCCCCATGTGGTAAAAGAGATTCAGGATACCGTTCTCGCTCCCGAATATCTCACACGACGTGTTCCCACCGTGGATGTCTCCCACTATCCCGCCGTGGCTCACGGAATGAGAATGGCTGTGCTCGGAGGCACTTGCACCAAAGCCAATCTGCCCGACATCGAAGTGGCGGGCAAAACAGGTACGGCTCAGAATCCCCACGGTCTCGACCACTCGGCTTTCATGGGCTTCGCACCATACGAAAATCCCAAAATCGCCGTGGCCGTTTATGTGGAAAACGGTGAATGGGGAGCAACCTACGGAGTGCCTATTGGGTCGCTCGTTATTGAAAAATATCTTAAAGGCTACATAGCCGACAACCGAAAACCGATGGAGCAGGCCATGATGAGAGCCCGCACCGACCACCTGAGTGAATATGAATATTAATCTCAGCTATAACCATAATAATGACTCTCCGACGGTGTTTCGCTACATCGACTGGATAACCATAGTGATCTATCTGCTGTTGGTGATAGCAGGAGCAATAAGTATCTATGCCGCGAGCTATGACTTCGACAACGCCTCGATTTTTTCGTTCAACGAATTTTCAGGCAAACAGATAACATGGATCGGACTGTCATTGCTGCTCGGCATGATTCTTCTGCTCATCGACCCGAGAATCTATGAGACCTATGCTTTCCCGCTCTATGTGGGAATGTTGGGATTATTGCTGATAACCATATTCATAGCCCCCGACATCAAGGGCTCCAACTGATGGCTTGTGCTCGGCCCAGGGATTCTCCAGCCGGCCGATTTTGCCAAAGTGCCGACCGCCCTTGATTTTGCCACACTGTTGTCAG
>JAIDXU010000074.1 GCA_029058455.1 Paramuribaculum sp. | reverse complement strand
AACTTATTCCGAAACTAAAAAGTCAAAAGTAACTACCGCATCGTTGCTTGAAATGAAGCAGCGCGGCGAGAAGATTGCTTGTTTAACCTCCTACGACTATACATTTGCCTCATTGGTCGACGCTGCCGGCATTGACCTTATACTGGTGGGTGACTCCGCTTCAAATGTAATGCTGGGCAACCTTACCACACTCCCTATCACCCTCGACGAAATGATAACATATACAAAGGGTGTGTGTCGCGGTGTGAAACGCGCCTTTGTGATTATGGACCTCCCGTTCGGCTCATATCAGGGTAATTCTGACGTGGCACTCGCGTCGGCCATACGCGTGATGAAGGAAACCGGTGCCGAAGGTGTGAAAATTGAGGGAGGCGAAGAAATAAAGGATAGTATTGCGAAGATTCTTTCGGCCGGAATACCTGTGTGCGGTCATCTTGGCCTTACTCCCCAATCTATCAACAAATTCGGCTCGTATGGCGTAAGAGCGAAAGAGGAGGCCGAGGCCGAGAAGCTGATCAGCGATGCAAAAATGCTTGATTCGCTCGGTGTTTTTGCTATCGTGCTTGAGAAGATTCCTTCAGCGCTGGCAGCCCGCGTAGCCCGTGAGGTGAGTGTGCCTGTTATCGGTATCGGTGCCGGAAGCGATGTCGACGGTCAGATTCTCGTGGTTCAGGATATGCTTGGCATGAACTGCGGTTTCAAGCCCAAATTCCTCCGTTATTACGCTAATCTGGGCGAGGAGATCAAAACAGCCCTCGGCCACTATGTTGAGGATGTTAAGAATGTGGATTTCCCGTCTGCAAGCGAACAATATTAATCTCTGCTTATGAGCTCGCCGGCCAATAATATTCCCGGCTATAAACGCATTATCCGGCTTGGCCTGCCAATTTTGGTGGGCCAGTTGGGTATGATAGCGGTAGGGTTTGCCGATACGATAATGGTGGGGCAATACTCCACCGTGAGTCTCGCCAGTGCCGCTTTTGTAAACAATCTCTTCAATTTGGCGATATTCGGCTTGCTCGGGTTTGCCTACGGACTCACTCCTCTTGTGGGCGCTCTCTTTTCGGGCAATCATCAAAGGCGGATTGGAGCATTGGTGCGTAACGGAGTGGCGATCAATATCGCTGTCGCATTGCTTATTACTCTGATAATGGGGATTGTATATCTCAATCTCGATTCTCTTGGGCAGCCTGAGGAACTGCTGCCTGTCATACGACCCTATTATCTTATCTATTTGTCCGGCCTGGTGCCGGTTGCGCTATTTAATGTGTTGGCTCAGTGGAGTTACGGTATCCGTAATACGGCTATGCCGATGTGGATTACACTCGGCTCTAATTTAGTTAATGTGTTTGGCAACTGGCTGTTGATCTACGGTAATCTCGGATGTCCTGAAATGGGTCTGACAGGTGCCGGCATTTCCACTCTTGTTTCAAGGGCGTTGTGCTGTCTGGCCATAATATGCGTGTTTTTATTTAGCAGCCGTTATAGGGAGTATCGCGAAGGATTTGTAAAGTCGCGTCTTGATTCCCGCAGCTGCGGTGTCGTGGCGCGCACATCATGGCCTGTGGCGCTTCAGATGATGTTTGAAACCGGTGCATTTTCGGGAAGCGCTGTTATGGCAGGGTGGCTTGGATCGATTTCGCTTGCCGCTTTTCAGGTGATTGTCACTATCAGCACCCTCGGTTTCTGTATATATTATAGCATGGCTTCGGCAGTGTCGGTGCTTGTGGCCAACAGCGCCGGCCTCAACGATGGCAGGGCTATGAGAATAATTGCGTTTCGTGGCTATAGGGTGATTCTCTGTCTGACCGCTCTTTCATCGTTGGTGTTTATATTCGGCCTGAAAGGTATGGTGTGGCTGTTTACCGATGATCCCATCGTTGCAGTCTCGGCTATGACATTGCTTGTGCCGTTATTGACCTATCAGCTCGGCGACGCCACTCAGATCAACTTTGTCAATGCCCTGAGAGGCACGGCTAATGTAATGCCGCTTCTGTGGATAGCATTTGTGTGCTATATATTGGTGGGCCTTCCGTCAACTTATCTCTTTGCCTTTACGTTTGGCTTGGGACTTAAAGGAATAGTGTTTAGTTTTTCCGTTTCGCTTTTCCTTGCCGGTGCCCTGTTCTTCTTCTATTTCATGCGTACAACCCGCCGGTATATCTCCCCTGATTCGAGATCCTGAAATTATTGGATAATTTTTAAAACTATTCCGAGAGAGGGATTGTTATATAAGTGCAGCTCGGAAAATCCGGCAGGCAGACAAAAATGAAATAACCAAAATCTAAAAATATTACTATGGCACAGAAAAGTATTAAAGGCACACAGACCGAAAAAAATCTTGTGAAATCATATTTGGCTGAATCTTCAGCTTATTCACGCTATACATTTTATGCAGCTCAGGCTAAGAAGGAAAACTATTTCCCCATTCAGAAGGTGTTTGAAGATACCGCTGATAATGAGCTTCATCATGCCAAGGTGTTCTTCAAGTTTCTTGAAGGCGGCAAGGTTACCGTTGAAATGGGTGATGTAGACGCCGGTGTTATCGGCGATACCGCCACCAACCTTGCTATCGCCGCTTCTGAGGAACAGGCTGAAGGTGTTGTGGCCTATACAGATGCTGCTGCCGTAGCCGACAGCGAAGGTTTCCCCGAAATCGCTGCTCACTTCCGAGCAATCGCTGAAATCGAAAAACGTCATGAGGCCCGTTTCAAAACTTTGCTTCAGCAGGTTAAAGACGGCACAGTGTGGAAACGTGATCACGCCATCACATGGCAGTGTATGGTTTGCGGATTTGAATATGTAGGCACCGAGCCTCCTACAGTATGTCCCGCTTGCGATCACCCCTATCAGCACTATCGCCCTCTTGATCTCGATATCTGATTATCTGATCTAAGCTAAATTTATAGAAAGTTGCGACATGGCCTGTCAGGTTATGCCGCAACTTTTTTCCTATCCACTCGGCTTAAAGGGGGAATTTCTATTGTCCTATTAGGCTGATTATGTGAGAAATTTGTTGTAACTTTGTAATTGAATTTCAAAAGGAGAGAGAAACTATGGCAATGACAATTAAAACATCCCCTGAACTTTGGGGAGAAGATGCAAGAATCTTCACCGAGGAAGCGGAGCGCAATGGTAAATTGCCTACGCCAAAACTTTCGGCGTCACAGCGTAAGGTGCTTTCCACCATGTTAGAGAGTGCCAAGAACGTCATATTCCCTCCTCGCGAAAGCTGAACAATGGCAGAATATAGTTTCGTAGAAAACACCTTTATGGTGCCTTATACCAAGGCGGTCGCAGCTTTCTGCGACCCTTTTTCTTGTGGAGATAAAGATCTTGACGAATTTTTCAGCCATGATGTGTTTCTCTATGAAGAAGAATTGCTCGGCAAAACGTATTGTTGGATAAATAGAGAGAATCAGCGTGAAATTGTGGCGATTGCCACTCTCTCCTACGACGGTATAAAGACCTATATGCTTGACAATCCGTCGCGAAATGCTCTCCAACGAAAGATACCACAGCAAAAGCGACATCGTAGTTATCCGGCGGTATTGATTGGGCGTCTTGGAGTGAACAAGGCATTTCAAGGGCATGGATTGAATATAGGCACCCAGCTTATGGATGCTCTCAAATACTGGTTTGTGGATGAGAATAATAAGGCTGCCTGTCGTTATATGCTCGTGGATGCCTACAACACTGACTCCACTATCCATTATTATCTTAAAAATGGATTTAAGCCTCTCTATAAATCGGAGCAAAGCGAAAAATATGCGTTCGGAATATCAGATGACGATATTCTGAGAAGCCGTATCATGTTTTTCGACTTGAAAATGATTACAGCATAGCCCCTGCTTTTGTTGCATGGCGGTCGAATAATAGGGTGGCGAAAAAAGGGAGTTGATGAAAGCTATCGGAGAAAAATTTTGTAATTTTGCAGCACCGTTCACAAAGAGCGGTTGTTAAATGAGTTTATCCCTTTATGCCGGCGTTGTAATCGCGCATGTGCAAAATTACGCTTTTAAGGAAAATTGGAAGAGCACCGCACCCTGTGACTGAGTGTGTGTGCTGTCGTGTCGTAAATTGATAATGTGTATACACGACACGACTTTCAATCAATCTGTCTAATTTTCTTAATTTAATAAAGTTTTATGAACAATCATGGATTGCTCATGGGGTTGCTTGCGGTAACTCTGTTGAGCAGTTGGTGTCATGCTGCTCAGCCGATAGCGCAGATCTATACTCTCGAGCAGTTGTTTGAGATTGCCGAAAAGAAAAGTTCGCAGCTAAAACCGGTGTTTTCAGCCGAAGCTGAGGCTCGCAGAGGTGTGGATGAGGCACGTGCCAAGCGTCTCCCTGATATTGAGGCCGCGCTGTCATTTAGTTATTTAGGTGACGGCTTTACCACCGAGCGTAATTTGTCGGACTATCAGAAAGCTCCTATTCCGCACTATGGCAACGCTTTGAGTCTTAGTGTGAATCAGCCGGTTTATACGGGAGGTGCCATTACTGCGGGTATAGACCTTGCCAAACTTAAGCTCACCGCCTCGCGCTATGCCGCCGAACTCCGGCGTAACGATTTGCGCTTTCAACTCACAGGCTTTTATCTCGACATTTATAAATATTCTAATCTGAGAGAAGTGTTAGAGCATAATCTTGCGCAGGCGCGTAAGGTGCTTGTAGAGATGAATCACAGATTTCAGGAAGGAATGGCGCTGCGCAACGACATCACGCGCTATGAGCTTCTTGTGTCAAATCTCGAACTTGAGCTGATAAGAATCAACAACACGGTTAATATTCTCAATGATAATCTGGTGACTATCGCAGGTTTGCCCGAGCAGACCGTGGTGGAGCCTGATACTGCTATTCTCATGAGGTCGCTGCCAGACGCGGATGCTGATTTATGGATAAAGGATGCATTGAGCAACTCGCCGTCGGTTAAGCTCGCCCGCAACGGCGTGGAGATAAGCCGACAGGCCGAGAAGCTCGCCAAATCTGAAATGCTGCCGAAGATCGGGCTTCAGGCAGGATGGAATATCGACGGCCCGATATTGGTGGAAGTACCTCCGATAAACTGCAATTTGAGTTACTGGTATGTGGGTGTAGGTGTCTCCTATAGTCTTTCGTCGCTCTTCAAAGCTAACAAATCGGTGGCACGGAGCCGCGAGGCGATACTCAATGCGTCAGATTGTCTGGAGGCAACTATCGAGAACACGAGCCTCGGCGTGAGGTCTGACTATGTGAAATATCTTGAAGCATACGAGGAACTCAAGACACAAAGCAAGAGTGTGGAGCTGGCGCGACAGAACTATGCCGTCACGGCTACACGCTATGGGTCGGATATGGCTCTCATTACTGATATGCTCGATGCTGCCAACTCAAAACTTGACGCCGAGCAGCAGCTTGTCAATGCCCGCATAAATATCATTTATTATTACTATAAACTTTTATTCAGATCAGGAAAGATATGAACCGTCATACAAAGAAAATCATCTCATATATAGTCACATTGGTAGTCATAATTATGGCAGCGCTGTGGGTGGCAGATAAGTTTGTTCACTTCGGTAATGTAGAGTTTACCGATAACGCACGGATTGAAAGACAGATAGTGCCGGTCAACAGCCGCGTGCAGGGCTATATCAAGGAGATAAGGTTTAAGGAGTTTGAGCCGGTAAGAAAAGGAGACACTTTGGTTATTATAGATGATGCCGACATGCGTCTCAGTGTGGCTCATACACGCGCCGACTATCAGAACGCTGTTGCCGGGCGCAATGTGGCCGACTATAGCGTGGGGGTTGCTTCGGCCAATGCTGCGGTCAGCGACGCTTCAATCGTCGAGGCTAAGGTGGTGATGGATAATGCCGCCGCCGTTCTTCAGCGCTACACCAATCTGTTGGCCAATGAAGCTGTGACACGCCATCAATATGACGCTGTAAAGACCGATTATGAAGCCCGCAAGGCAAGATATGAAATGCTGCTCAGGCAAAAATCGGCCACATCGTCGGTGGTGGCCGAGACGCGTCAGCGCATTGCCCGCAACGACGCCGGTGTTGAGCTTGCCAAAGCTATGGTCGAGATGGCCGAACTCAACCTTTCATATACAGTGATAACCTCTCCATGCGACGGCTTTGCATCGCGCAAAGAGATTCAGACCGGACAGCTTGTGCAGCCGGGTCAGACATTGCTCGACGTTGTCGACACCGGGGAGGTATGGATCAGCGCCAATTTCAAGGAAACCCAGCTAAAGCATATTCATCCCGGCAGCGTGGTGAAAATAAGTGTGGATGCACTCCCGGGAAAGAAATTCACCGGTCGTGTGGTCTCGATTTCCGGAGCTACGGGATCGGCACTGTCGCTGTTGCCTCAGGATAATTCGGCAGGTAACTTCGTGAAGGTGCGTCAGCGTGTGCCTGTGAGAATCGAGCTTGACAACAACGGCGATGATCTCGACCTGCTCAGAGGCGGCATGAATGTTGAATGTGAGGTGGAATACTGATGGATAAAGGTTCTAACCGTCAGGGTGGCGGGTTTGATATACCCGACATTCCCGATTTCATTCCCCGCCGATTCAAGCCGTGGCTGTTTATAATCTTTGTGATTATAATTCAGTTTTCGGGCGGCATTTATCCCGCTGCGGTCTCTGATATGGTCGGCACAAAGGCTCTTATGCAGGAGGATATACTCATGGCCGGCTATGCGTCGCTCGTAGGCATGTCGATTAATTTTTGCGTGATGTTTCGCCTGAAATTCAGATTCTCCAACCGCATTGGCCTACTGATATGCAGTTCCGTGCTGATAGTCTGTAATTTCGTCAGCGCCTTTACTACCAATGTGCCGCTGCTTGTGGCTGTTTGTTTCATGGCCGGATGGTTCAGGATGTGGGCTACACTGGTGTGTAATTCCACTATTCAGCTTTGGCTGACGCCGGTGCGCGACATGTCGGTGTTCTTTTGCTATGTATATCTGGTGGTTGACGGCGTGATACAGATGAGCGGTCTCGCGACTATCTACACAGCTTTTTATTCCCAATGGGAGTATATGCAATGGATCATGATAGGCGCACTTGTGCTGTTGATGATAATGGTGCTTCTGCTCGTGCGTCCTGTCAAAGGACCGATGCAGATTCCGTTGCTTGGTATTGACTGGATCGGCGCCATTCTTTGGTCGGTCTTTATGCTCTGCTTTGTGTTTGTGTGTGTCTACGGTAACTTCTACGACTGGTGGGACTCTGTGGAGATACGCGGCGCAGTGTTGCTCGGTGTGGTGTGTGGGGCTATCAATCTCTGGAGGGCTACGTTTCTTCATCATCCCTACATCTCGTTTAAGGCTATGACCAACCGCAACGTTATCCGCGCCACGATGGTCTATCTGGTATTCTTCACCCTTCTCGCCACCGAGCATGTGTTTGAACACAGCTACGCCATCAACATACTCGGGTTTGACGAACTTAATCTCATCAGTCTTAACTGGTATGTCGTGGCGGGAATCGTGGCGGGTGTCGCCATAACTTACTTTACTTTTGCTCTGCGCAAATGGCGTTATAAAACCATGACGGCCATTGGATTTGCATTTGCTGCCATATATCTTGGCTACTTCTATTTCACTATCGACTACGGTGTGGAAAAAGAGATGCTTTTCATACCATTGTTCAGCAGGGGAGTGGCCTCGGTTGTAATCTCGATTGTGTTTCTCACCTCGATAGTGCAAAGCGGATTGCATTTCTTTGTTTTTCCGCAGGCCCTCACGATCAATGGCTTTACGGGAGCTGTGATGGGTGCTGCTCTCGGACCGGCCATTGTTGGCGAGTTTTTCCGGCATGTTTTTGCCCGAAACATGTCATTGCTCGGTTCGGCAGTGACCGATACCGTGCCTCAGACATCTGTTACTCCTATTGGTGACCTTATGGGAATGGTTCAGAGCCAAGCGCTTGTGGTGAGCATGAAAGAGGTGTTTGGCTGGCTGCTCATCATAGCGTTGTCAGTGTTGTGTGTTATTGCTGTGAGTTATAGTTCCGTGCGACCTGCCGCCATATTCCCGAAGTGGAAAAACGTGCGCCGCATGTTGCGCCACATCGTGCGCTCACAGGAGCGCTTTCATGCGCGTGTTTCTCAATGACGCACACTCTATATAATTGGAGCGGCCCGGCAAACTTCCTTGCTTGCCGAGCCGCTCCAATTATGTTATCCATATATCAGCTGTTTGGTGGCGTCGAGTTGTTTGCGAAAATATGGGTTTTTTATAGCCGTTTCATCAACTAAATCAATTTTTCGATTTAAAAGAGTCTGGAGTTCTTCAACAAAATCAAAGAATACTACAAACATATCATCAATTGCCTTCCTGTCAAATTCAACTGAGAAGTCAACGTCGCTTTGGTCGTTGAATCGGGGGGTGAGGATTGAGCCGAATACCCATAGCTTTGCAACCTTATACTTTTTGCATAAGGCAATTATCTTGTCGATGTTGAGCTCAATCAGTTTCATAGCGCAAATATAACGATTTTGAGGATAATGACAAAAAAAGCGAATCGAGATTTCGATTCGCTTGATGTGGAGTATAGCGGACTCGAACCGCTCACCTCGACACTGCCAGTGTCGCGCTCTAGCCAGATGAGCTAATACCCCTTGCTTTTGCGCTGCAAAGTTAGGATGTTTTTTTGTAACACGCAAATTTTCGTGCGAGTTTTTCGCTTATTTTAAATCGTTTCAGATAGAGCGAGGGAGTAAATAGCATGTGTTAGGGTTTTTTAAGGTGGTTTTTAGGCGTAAATTCGCTGTTAAGCATTAACTTTGCAGTTTAATCGCATAGCGCTCAGGGTTTGAGCTGCATTGCGAGTGATAATAAACCGAATAATTTTTTATGACAAAGAAGTCAGTTAGTCCCGCTTCGGGCAATGGGTCCGGCAAAGCCGGCGGCACTGCGCAGCAACCTATGTCAAAGAATGTGTTGTCACGCTATCCTGCAACGATTTACGGCGGTGTTGTGATGGCATTGATGTGGGTGATCTATGCCGTGATGTTGCGCCATGTGCTGATCTATGGAGAGCAGCACAGTTTTTTTGTGTTTTCATCCGATTTTCTTTCAACCGAGTATTATTTTGAGGGCTTCAGGGAGCTTCTTACCGATTTCCTGCTTCAGTTCTCCTATTATCCAGCTTTGGGTGCCGGAGTTATAGCGCTCGGCATGGCGGTGATCTACGGCTGTGTGGAGTGGGTTTTGCGCCGTGTGCCCCGTATGCCGGTGGCCGTAGCGATTGCCGCGGGTGTTGCGGTGGCGACCGGTCTGATGATCTATACCTCGACCATCGAACATCATTTCATTACCTTTGGCGGCTGGCTGATGTGGAGCGTTATCGGTTGGGTAATCGCCTTGATAATAAGACTACTCGCCGGTAAACGTGTGAAGATTTCGCAATGTGGTCCCAAAGGGGCGATAGTGTCGTTGTGTCTCACTGCAGTGATCATAGTGGGTGGCACCGTTTACTCACGCCTTAAGGTCTACTCAGAGATTGAGGCGGTAGCCATAACGGTTGAGGATGAATATATACGCCATCACGATGAGAAAGTGGTTGAGATAGCCGATAAATTCCTCAAAAACGGTCCTCAGGCCCATGTGGTTGTAATGTTCCGCAATCTCGCCTTGCTGAGACAGGGCAAGCTTGCGGGGCGCGTCATGGAGCTTCCGATGTATTTCGGCTCAAAAGGCCTTTATCTTCCCTGGGAGGGTATGGTACTCAAAAGAGAATATGCCGTGCACTACTATGAGCTTATCGGCCATGCCAACGAAGCTCTGCACTGGCACTCCGAGGCGCTTGTTGACCAGGGTGAGACAGGCCGCACACTTGAGGGGCTTGCCCGATATAATATCATCACCGGCCATGACAAGGTGGCTCAGCGTCACATCAACAAGCTCAAGAAAACCCTGTTCTACAACAAGCGCGCCAAGCAGCTTGAAAAATATGTCGGCACCGGCGAAGTGCCAGGCACCAAATATTTCTTTAAGGATATGCCCGACTCGCTGTCGCGATTCCTCTATCATCAGATAATCGAGGAGACCGGTTATATGAACACCGTAATGCCGGGCGATCCGATGCTCAGGGAACTTTATCTTGTGGCTGCGCTGCTCGACAATGATATTCAGCATTTCCAGTATGCTCTCAATATGTTCGGGTTGACCGATCCGGCCAAGATGCCTCGCCTTTACCGTGAGGCGGTGGCTCTGAGCGTGGTGATCGACATCAATCATTCATGGCAGAACGAAGGTCATGACATTCCGGGTCCGGAGGTAGCGGCCGCCCGCCGCTTCATGCAGGCCTATAATGCTCCCAACCGCAATAAAGTTGCGCTCAAGGCCGCCTTTGGCGACACCTATTGGTATTATTATTTCTTTATCAGTCCCAATCGCCCCGGAGCTCAGCCTCAGGCCAGCGAAAGAGTCTACAATCAAGCTTCCTGATATTTATGAATCTCTATAATAATCTATTTCAAACAGGCCGTCGGCTCGTTATGTCGGCGGTGATATTAGCGTCGCTAATCGTTTCTTCATGCGGCCCCGGCAGGGTGAGTGATTTCACGCCCACCGACACCGCCGCCGAGATCTATCCCGACTATGCGGGAGTGACCTTGCCGGTCAATATTTCGCCTCTGAATTTCTATATCGTGTTGCCCGACAATGCTGTCGATTCGCAGGCGTGGATCGGCATAGAGGGTGAGGAGCCCGATATGGTGATTTCAGGCCCGAGCATAGAGATGGATGTTGACAAGTGGCATGAGCTTCTCTCGAAGGCTGCCGGCCGCAATATCTATTTTCGTATTTTCACCCTCAGCGACGGCCTGTGGCTCTGTCATCCTGATATTATCAACAGTGTCAGCACTGATGCCATCGACCCCTATATGGCCTACCGACTCATCTATCCCGGCTATGAGCTGTGGAACCGTGTAGGCATATATCAGCGCAACCTCACCAACTTCGACCAGACTCCGATAATGGAGAATAAGAATTTCGACAAAAACTGCACCAACTGCCACTCTTTTGCCGCCAACAGTCCCGACACGATGATGCTTCATGTGAGAGGCAGCCACGGAGGCACTCTCGTGAGCAAGGGAGGTGTGGTGAAGAAACATAAGCCGAAACATCCCGACCTGCCCAACAACGCCACCTATCCCACATGGCATCCCGACGGTCGTTTCATAATCTTCTCGACCAACAATGTGGGTCAGGCCTTCCATACATCGGGTTATAAACCTATCGAGGTGTTTGACATGAGCGCCGACCTGATGGTGTTTGACACCGAGACCGGCGAGACCTATACCCACCCGTCGGTGGCTACCGATTCGCTGTGTGAGACTTTCCCCGTGTGGTGTCCCGGCACAGATGAGATATATTTCTGCCGTGCAAAGAATTTTAACGGCGTAAACGAACTCAAGCAAATGCGCTATGACCTCTGGGCCACAACCTTCAACCGTGATTCAAAGACATGGGGTGAACCGAGGCCGGTTTATGAGGCGTCGGCCGATTCGATGTCTGTGTCATTTCCACGCTTCTCTCCCGACGGCCGCTATCTGCTTTTCACCCGCTCGGGCTACGGCAACTTCTCTATCTGGCACCCCGAGAGTCAGCTCGTGATTATAGATACCGCTACGGGCCAAATGCGCGAGCTTGACGAGATTAACTCTGACGATGTGGATAGTTATCACTCCTGGAGCAGCAACGGCCGCTGGGTGGCTTTTTCGTCGAAGCGTCTTGACGGCACTACCGCCAGGCCTTTTATAGCCGCGTTCGATCCATCGACAGGAAGATTCGGCAAGCCGTTTGTTTTGCCTCAGCAGGATCCTCTGTTTTATGATGATTTCTCGCTTACGTTTAATATTCCCGAGCTTATCAAAGGGCCGGTGACTAATGCTCCGGCGCTGCTCGACGCTACGCTTAATCAATAACCTGATCATCCTCAGATAAAAAAACAGCGCGAGCGATCGCGCTGTTTTTTTATCGCCGGGGCGATTAGCTATGATAGCTAAAATAGCTACTTTAGCTAAGATAGCTACCATAGCTAAGTTAGCTGATAGAAAAAGAGAGGAGGTTGCGCGGGGCGCAGCCTCCTCTCAGTTATGAGATTAAATCAGTGTGATCAGTTGATCTCAGAGCAGGGCTGGAGACCTGTGGTGGGCCAACCGGGGTTCTGATAAACTACCGAGTTCTCTTTCTTACCGTCGGTTGAAGAGGTAGAGAATACCATACAGCCGATAGGTGAAAGATACTGTGCGCGTGTCCATGTGAGACCGTTCCAAACAAAGTTGTCGCTCTTGGTCACACGGTTGATAACGATCCAATCGCCATCAGCCTGTGCTGACATGTTGCCGTCGCCTTCGGGATTAACGCGGGCGGGATTGAACACCTTGTTGCCGTTTTCGTCAAGTTTGGTGAGAGCGAGTTCGCTGTTAGGATTGCTGTAAACGGTGTTCCAGTATTTCATACCGTAGATGTTCTCGGGTTTGGCAGCGAGTTGGTCGAGGGCGGCCCAACGACGGATGTCGTTGTAACGGAAACCTTCGGCTATGAGCTCGTTACGACGCTCACGACGAACATTGTAGATCAGCGGGCTAACGAGAGAACCGCGTGAGTAAGCACCCCAGTCACCTTCACCTTCCTTGGCCATCTGAGTGGCAGCGATAGTCTTGGTGTAGTCGGTGTCAACGAGAGCGCGTTTGCGGATAGCACGCCAGTAGCTGTCGGCGGTGTTGTCGACATTACCGTTCTTTTCAACACAAGCCTCGATGTAGTTGAGGAGGGCCTCAACGCCGCGGAATGTGATAGAAGCGGTAGTGGCACGGAGGTTACCTTCGGCCATGTTGTAGTCAAATGAGCAACCTTTCTTGTTGGCATAGCCGGTGATAGGATTCTGAGAAGCGCCTTCGGTGAGAAGCATGCTCATGTTATATCTTGAGGCAACTTCGCCGTTCTGATAGCTCATGATGCAGTTGTCGCCGCGGATAAAGAGCTGAGCGCGTGAGTCACGGTTCTGGAGGGTAGCGGTTACACCTTCGTTTTCCCAGTTCTCATTGTAGCCTGAACCGGCTGCATAGATGGGAAGACCGTTGGCCATGATAAAGCTGCGAACCATGCCGCGTGTAAATCCGAGACCGCCTGCATGTGTTATGAAGGGGTGCTGCATCTGGGTGGTTACAGAGGGAGCGGTTGACTGATAGGCACGATACATGAGCACTTCGTCATATCCGCTGAGATCCTGCTGACCGAACATGCAGTAGTAGGGGTTGAGCACGTTGAGGGTGGGGCTGAAGGGTTCGGCAGAACCTGTGTTTTCAACGAGGCTGTTAACCATCTTGTCGCCGAGCTCTTTGGCAGAAGCCATGGCTTGGGTGAGGAAGAAGTCGATTTCTCTGTCGATGTCAAAATCTTTGAGGTCAGCGGGATCGCCGGGCCAACCGGGTCCGCCAGGCACGAGTGCGGTGCCTTTGTGATATTTCAGCCAGGTGCCTTCGAAGAGAGCCACACGGCTGCGGAGCAGGAGAGCGCAATTGCGGTTAACGCCCTGTTTGCCCTTGGTTGAAGTTTCGGGAAGTAACTCGATAGCCTTTGAGAGGTCGTCGAGAATGTGACGGGCCACCTGGTTGCGGGGCATACGCTTTGAGTTGGCAAGGAGCACATCCTTTTCGTCGGGGAGCACATTGTCGATGATGGGATAGTCGCCTACTGCGCTATAATAAGAGAAGTAGTTGTAGGCACGGAAGAAGTAGGCCTCACCTATCGACTGGTCGACGAGAGTAGTGTGGGAAAGAACACCGTTTTCGAGGTTGGGGAGAACATACTCGAAGAAGAAGTTAAGACCGCGGATTGTGCCGAAGCCCCAGTTTGACTCGTCGTTGGAGGTGAGCCACTGACCCTTGGCATAGCGTGAGGGAAGTGAACGTTCCACCTGGTTGTCGGTGCCGTTGTCGTTGGCAAATGTGCCCTCGCCATAGGCGTTGCTGGAGTGAGAGGGCAGCAATCCGTAATAGTTCATCACATAGGCAGAGAGGTTCTCGCCATTGGTGAAGTAGTTTTCGGGGACGAGCTCCGCTTCAGGCTGCCTGTCGAGGAAGTCCTCACATGAAGAGAACCCTACAAGCATCGAAGCACCGATGAACAGAGTTGCTATATATTTATTCATGATTTTAGAGACTGAAAATTAGAAGGTGATGTTAAGACCGCAGGAGAACACACGTGAAAGAGGATAGATCTTACCGAAACCTGCACCGTATTTA